>JBILLI010000362.1:0-7422 GCA_044376155.1 Polyangiales bacterium | reverse complement strand
CACCCGGCACCACGGCAACGACGCCACCCCCTGCGCGAGCAACCCCACCGCGACCGGGCTGCCCGTGCGCGCGACGTGGTCCCTCAGAAGTGCCTCGATGCGCGCGAGGTCCGTGGGCTCGGGGACGTCGACCGTCACCCCCTTCGCGACGCGCTGCGCGAAGTCTCCGCGCGCGTCGAGGACCCACGCCACGCCGCCGCTCATGCCCGCGCCGAAGTTCTTGCCCACCTCGCCGAGCACCAGCACCGCGCCGCCGGTCATGTACTCGCAGCCGTGGTCCCCGACGCCCTCGACCACCGCGGTGGCGCCCGAGTTGCGCACCGCGAAGCGCTCCCCCGCGGCGCCCGCGGCGAAGAGCCATCCCGCGGTCGCACCGTAGAGCGCCACGTTGCCGAGCAGCGCGTCACCCCCCAGCGCCCCCGCGAAGGGACGCACGCTCACCTCGCCGCCCGAGAGCCCCTTGGCCACGTGGTCGTTGGCCTCGCCCTCGAGCGCGAGCGACACGCCCGGCGCCAGGAACGCCCCGAAGCTCGGCCCCGCGCTCCCGCGAAACGAGAGCGACACCGCACCGCGCGCAAGCCCTTGCGCACCAAGGCTTCGTGACACCTCCGCGGAGACCCGCGCGCCCGTGGTGCGGTCGGTGTTGGCGATGGAGAACGTCGCGCGCACGGGAACCCCCGTGGTGATCGCAGGCGCACACACCCGCGCCATCGCGCGCTCCAGAGGGCTCGGGTGCAGCGCGGGCTGCGCGCCGTCGCCGCGCACCGAGGCGCCCTCGGGGCCCATCGCGAGCAGCGGGCGGAGGTCGATGCCCTGGGCCTTCCAGTGGTCCTCGGGGGCGGCGAAGCGCAGTCGGTCGGCGCGTCCCACCATCTCGTCGACGCGGCGAAAGCCCAGCGACGCCATGAGCTCCCGCAGCGAGCGCGCGAGGAACACCATGAGGTTCACCACGTGCTCGGGCTCCCCCGCGAAGCGCGCGCGCAGCCGCGGGTCTTGCGTGGCGATGCCCACGGGGCAGGTGTTGAGGTGGCACACGCGCATCAGCACGCAGCCCGTGGCCACGAGGGCCGCGGTGGCGAAGCCGAACTCCTCGGCGCCGAGCATCGCGGCCACGGCGATGTCGCGCGCAGTACGGAGCTGCCCGTCGGTCTCCAGGCGCACGCGCCCGCGCAGGCCGTTGTGCACCAGCGCCTGCTGCGCCTCGGCCAGACCGATCTCCCACGGAATGCCCGCGTGCTTGATGCTCCCCAGCGGCGCCGCCCCGGTGCCCCCGCCATCACCCGACACCAGGATCACGTCGGCCCCGGCCTTCGCCACCCCCGCGGCCACGGTGCCCACGCCGTGCTCCGCCACGAGCTTCACGGAGACCCGCGCGCGGTCGTTGGCGCAGCGCAGGTCGTGAATGAGCTGCGCGAGGTCTTCGATGGAGTAGATGTCGTGGTGCGGCGGCGGCGAGATCAGTCCTACGCCCTCGGTGCTGTTGCGCACGCGGGCGATGACCGCGTCGACCTTGTGTCCCGGGAGCTGTCCGCCTTCGCCGGGCTTGGCGCCCTGGGCCATCTTGATCTGGAGCTCGTCGGCGTTCACCAGGTAGTGCGAGGTGACCCCGAAGCGCCCCGAGGCCACCTGCTTGATCGCGCTGCGCCGCAGGTCGCCCCGCGCGTCGGGGACGAAGCGCGCCGGGTCCTCGCCGCCCTCGCCCGAATTGCTCCGCGCGCCGAGGCGGTTCATCGCCACCGCGAGGGTCTCGTGGGCCTCGGCCGAGATCGACCCGAAGCTCATCGCGCCAGTCTTGAAGCGCTTCACGATCTCGTGCTCGGGCTCCACCTCGTCGAGGGGGATGGGCATCGCCGGGACGAAATCAAACATCGCCCGCAGCGCCCCGTGGCGCCGCGCGTCGTCGTCCGCGCGAGCGGCGAAGCGCTCGAAGAGCTCGTAGCGCGCCGACTTCACCGCGTGCTGGAGCTGCCCCAGGGCGTCGGGGTTCCAGAGGTGCGACTCGCCCTCCACGCGCCACTGGTAGTGCCCGCCCACGTCGAGCGCCGGGAGCCTGCGCTGCGCGGGGTACGCCTGCGCGTGGCGGCTCAGCGCCTCGGCCGCGATCACCGCCAGGTCGGCGCCGCCGATGGAGGAGTGCGTGCCCGAGAAGAAGCGCGACACCACCGAGGGGTGCAGCCCCAGGGCCTCGAAGACCTGCGCGCCGCGGTAGCTCGCGACGGTGGCGATCCCCATCTTCGACATCACCTTCAGCACGCCCTTGCGCAGCGCCGAGAGGTACCCGTGGAGCGCGTCGGCGGGATCGGTGACCCCGTCGAGCTCCCCATCGCGGGCCAGCGCGACCACCGAGGCGCAGGCCACCCGCGGGTGCAGCGCGTCGGCGCCGTAGCCCAGGAGCAGGCACGCGTGCATCACCTCGCGGGCGTCGCCGCTGTCGACCACGAGTCCCGCCGCGCCGCGCAGGCCCGCGCGCACGAGGCGCTCCTGCACCGCCGCGAGGGCGAGCAGCGAGGGCACCGGCGCGCGCTCGGGGGTGGCGCCCTGGTCGCTCACCACGATCACCGCAACGCCCTCTCGCACAAGGGCTTCGGCGCGGTCGGCGAGCTGCGTGAGGGCGGCGTCGAGGTCGTCGACGAAGGTCGCGTCGAGGGTCTCGGCGACGAGCCCGGTGCGCGCGCGGTCGCACAGCCGCTCGAGGTCCCGCGGCGAGAGGATCGGGTCGTCGAGCAGCACCCGCCGCGCATCGAAGGCCGGCGCGTCGTCGCGGAGCAGCGCGGGCGCGGGGCCCAGCACCGTGCGCAAGGACATCACCGGCGCCTCCCGGATGGGGTCCATCGGGGGGTTGGTCACCTGCGCGAAGAGCTGGCGAAAATAGTGGAACAGCGGCTGCGGGCGGCGCGACAGGGCCGCGGGTGGCGCGTCGTTGCCCATGCTCCCCACGGCCTCTTCGCCGCCCCGGGCCATGGGCGGGAGCACGAGCTTCAGGTCCTCGCGGGAGTACCCGAAGGCCCGCTGGGCGCGGGGGAGGTCCTCACGGGCGGGGGTCTTCGCGGGGGCGTCTTCGCGCGAGAGGGTCACGTGCACGCCGCGCAGCCAGCGGCCCCACGGGCGCGACGCGGCGATGGGGTCCAGCGCCGACGCGCCGTCGCGCACCGTGCCCTCCACCGTGTCGACGAGGATCATCCCGCCCGGCCCGATCCGGCCCCGCTGCGCCACCGCGGAGGGGTCGAGGGGGAGCGCGCCGGCCTCGGAGCACGCGACCACGCGGCCGTCGTGCGTGCGCAGCCAGCGCAGGGGGCGCAGGCCGTTGCGGTCGAGCATCGCGCCCACCGCCACCCCGTCGGTGAAGCACACCGCGGCGGGGCCGTCCCAGGGCTCCATGCGCTCGGCCATCCACGCGTAGAGATCGCGGCGACGCGCGGGCATGGTTGTGTCGTTCTCCCACGCCTCGGGCACGAGCATGCGGGCGGCGTGGGGCAGCGCGCGCCCCGCACGCACGAGGAGCTCGAGGGCGTTGTCGAGCATCGCCGAGTCGCTGCCCTGCGGGTCGAGCACCGGGGTGAGGATCTCGCGCGGGAGCAGATCACCCGCGTCGAGGGTGGCCTCGCGCCCGCGCATCGCGCTGCGGTTGCCGCGCAGGGCGTTGATCTCGCCGTTGTGCGCGACCATGCGGTAGGGGTGCGCGCGGCGCCACGCGGGCAGGGTGTTCGTGCTGAACCGCTGGTGCACCAGCGCGAGGGCGGTGACCGCGCGGTCGTCGGCGAGGTCGCGGTAGAAGCCCGCGAGGCGCGACGGGAGCAGCAGCCCCTTGTAGACCACCGTGCGCGACGAGAGCGAGCACGCGTAGGCGTCGACGCCCGCCACCGCGCGCTCCCAGCGGCGGCGCAGGGCGTAGAGCTGACGCTCCAGGGCCTCTCCGTCGAGCGCGCCGTCGGCGGCGAAGACCCCGCTCTGCCCGTTGGCCGCGGCGCGGCCCGCGACGAAGACCTGGACGATGTCGGGCATCGACGCGCGGCCCGTGGGGCCCACACACGTCGGGTCGGTGGGCACATCGCGCCAGCCGAGCACGGTGAGCCCGCTCTGCGCGGCGCAGTCGGCGAGGGCGGCCTCGCAGCGCGCGCGGAGCGGGGCGTCGCGGGGCAGAAAGAGCATCCCGACGCCGTAGGCCCCCTCGCGCGGGAGCGCGAAGTCGACGGTGTCGCGGTAGAGCGCGTGGGGGACCTGCAGCAGCACGCCCGCGCCGTCGCCCGTGTCGGGGTCAACGCCCACGCCCCCGCGGTGCGCGAGGTTCTCCAGCATGGTCAGGGCGGCGCGGAGCACCTCGTGGGAGCGCCTCCCCCGCGCGTGCGCCACGAAGCCGGTGCCGCAGGCGTCATGCTCGTCGTCTGCGCGGTAGAGCCCGAAGGTGCCCTCCGCGTCACGGTGTGCGTTCACGGTCGCTCAGCCTCTCTCCGTCCCCTTGCGCGCCTTCGTGGATCGCGGCGTTGGTCCGCGTCCCTCGGGCTTCGTCGGCGCCGCGGGGGGTCGCGCCGCGGGCCGTTCGTCGGTCGTCTCGGTGGGCAGCCGCGCGCGCTCGATGCGCGTGGAGAACACCACCATGGTCTCGGTGCGCATCACCCCGTCGATGCCCCGGAGCTTCGACAGCACCCGCTCCATCGCCGCCGTGTTGCGCGCGCGGACCTTCAGCAGCAGCGAGTGCGCGCCGGTGACGTGGTGGCACTCCTGCACCTCGGGCATCGCCAGCGCGACGCGCTCGAAGGCGTCGATGTGCTTCGGGTAGTTCAGCGACACGCCGATGAACGCCGCGAGGTCGAGCCCCACCCGCTGCGGGTCGAGCACCGCGTGGTAGCCCCGAATCACCCCGGCGCCCTCCAGCCGCTTCACCCGCTCGGCCACCGAAGAGGGCGCGAGGTCCACCGCCTCGCCCAGCGCCGCCAGGGAGAGCTTCGCGTCGTCTTGCAGCAGCGCCAGGAGCCGCCGATCCACGGCATCCATCGCCGGAACGGGCTCGTCGCCGAAATCTGTTCGGTGCTCGCGGCTCACCGCCGAATGAATCCCGGATTCAACGCACTGTGTCAAGCGCAACGCCCGTCACAGATGCGATGTCACCGAAGATCCTTCGGTGACACGGGCCTCTCACCGGAGAACTTTCGGTTGGTGCTCAGCCCGCGAGATAGGCGTCGATGCGCGTCACGGCGGGCGCGCCCGGGCGCAGCACCCCGCGGAGGTAGCGCCAGCCGCCGCCGTGGCGCGCGAAGTCGGAGCACTCGGTGAACGAGCGATCGCGGCCCTTCTCGAAGATCCGCGCGTGAAAGAGCACCTGCGCGACGCCGTCGTCGTCGGGGCCGCGGGCGTCGAGCACGGTCAGGCCCATGTACCGATGCGCCCGCGCGCCCTCGGCGAGCGCGCGACGCACGGCGGCCTCGGGCGCGGCGCGGTCGGGGTGGTCGGGGTGCAGGGTGCGGTAGACGTAGTCCACGTCGGCGCGGGCGAAGGCCGCGAAGCGCGAGCGCATCAGGGCGGTGGGCGTGTCGGCCTCGGCGGCCCCGAGGTGGTAGGGCGCGCAGCAGCGGGCATAGAGCTCGCCCGAGGTGCACGGGCACGTCGGCGCGCGGCTCACAGCAGCCCCTCGACGGCGTCGGCGAGAGACTCCTCCGACGCGACGCCCGCGTGGCGCAGGCGCACGGTGCCGTCGCGGTCCACCAACACCAGCGTGGGCAGGCCCTCGACGTGGTAGCGCTCGGAGACCTCTCCCCCCACGTCGTAGACCATGGGGTACTCGATGCCGAGCCGACGGCGAAACGACGGCACCGCCCAGGCGCCGTTCTGGTCGACGTTCACCCCCACCACGACGAGCCCTCGCGCGCGAAAGCGCTGATGGAGCCGCACCAGCGCGGGCATCTGCGCGCGGCAGGGGCCGCACCAGCTCGCCCAGAAATCAATCAGCACGGGGTGCCCGCGGTGCGCCGCGAGGCGAAAGACCTCGGCGGTCATCTCGCCCTGCTCGCCCACCACCGGCGCGTCGAAGGGCTCTGCGGGGCCATAGCGCCGCGGGCGCACGACCACCGCGAGGAGCGCGCCCACCAGCACCAGCCCCAGCGCGGGGTAGAGCACACGGTCCGAGAGCGCACGGTCGAGGAGCGTAGACATCGGCGCTCACGTTCCCACGGCGGCCGCCGCGCGCAAGGGGCGACTGCGGTGCTCGCGCTCAGCGCGGGTCGGCGTCGGAGAGCGCCCGCACGACGTCTTCGAGCAGAAACGGCTTGCGCACCAGCGTCGCCGAGGCCATCGCCGCGAGCCCGGCGGTCTCGGCCGCGCCGGTCATCAGCACGCGCCCCACCCCCGGCGCGACCAGCGCGAGCTCGCCGAGCAGCGCGCTGCCGCTGCGGTCGCTCCCCAGGGTCTCGTCCACCAGGGCCACATCCACCTCGCCGCGCAGCGCCGCACGACGCGCCTCGCCGGGCTCCGCGACGGCGAGCACCCGCGCACCGCGGAGCGAGAGGGCCACGTCGAGCAGTTCGCGAATCGACGCCTCGTCGTCGACCACCAGCACGCGCAGGCCAGGACGCAGCGCGACCTCCGTGGGCGGCACGTCGCGCAGCGCCCGCGGGCCGTGCGCCACCGGGAGCCGCAGGGTGAACTCGCTCCCCTCGCCCGGCTCGCTGCGCACGTCCAGCGCGCCCCCCATGGACTCCGCCAGCGCGAGCGACACCGCCAGCCCGACGCCGCGCAGCGCGCCCTCCTCGGCCGGACGCGTGCTGAAGGAGGGCTCGAAGGCCCGCGCGCGCACCGACGGGTCCATCCCCGGGCCGTCGTCGGCGACGAACAGCCGCGCGCGCTCGCCGTCGCCCTCGGTGCCCACGGTGAGCGTCGACCCTCTCTCCCGCAGCGCGCGCAGCGCGTTGAGCCCGAGGTTCAGCGCCACCTGCGCGACCTTCGCGGCGTCGCCCAGCGCCTCGGCCGGAGAGATCTCACGTCGCAGGGTCACGCCCTGCGCCACGCACGACGCCTCCAGCAGGTCGGCCACGCGACCCGCCACCGCGTCGAGCGCGAAGGGCCGGGGCGCGGCGTCGTGCGGGGGCGCGTCCAGCAGCCGCGTCGCCGTGGCCAGCCCGTCGTCCATCACCGCCCAGGCGCGCGTGACCAGCGCGGGATCGCCATCTCGCGCGAGGTCGAGCCACCCCCGCACCGCGGTGAGCACGTTTCGCACCTCGTGCACCCGCGCCGCGCCGTCGAGCGAGAGGCCGCCCGGGCGCTGCACCACCCCCGAGACCACCGGCGCGGGGCCAGAGGCACCGGACAGCGCCTGCCCCCTCGCGGGGTCTCTGTCTCCGAGGTCGCGGGGATCGGTCACGGCGCCTGCTCCGAGACTCTACGCCTGCGCCGCGCGAAGCCTGCCGAGCACCACGGCGAGGTCTTCGGGGA
>JBILLI010000361.1:0-7430 GCA_044376155.1 Polyangiales bacterium | reverse complement strand
CACGGCCGCGAGCACGATGCCCAGGGGACGTCCGCCGCCGAGCATGGCGACGGCGATGCCGACGAAGCCCACGCCGCCGCCGAGCCCCTGCTCGCCGTAGCCCTTCACCCCGAGCACGAAGTGCACGCCGCCGAGTCCCGCGAGGGCGCCGCTGAGGGCCATCGCGCGGGTGGTGGTGCGGGCGCGGTCGACGCCCAGGGCCTCAGCCGCGCCGGGCGAGGCGCCGAGGGCGCGCAGGGCGAGGCCGCCGCGGGTCTCGTGGAGGTACCAGGCCATGAGCACCAGCGCGGCGACGCCCAGCGGAAAGGCCGCGTTGAGCGAGCTACCCTGAAAGGCGTTCATCAGCCGGTGCGCCATGGGCAAGCGCGCGCCGTGGACCACCTCCCGCGTGTGCACCTGCGCCCCGACGCGCAGCGGGCCGCTGTAGAGCCAGGTCGTGAGCACCGCAAGGAGGCCGTTGAGCATGAGGGTCGAGAGCACCTCGTGGGTTCCGAAGCGCCCGCGGAGCCAGCCCGCGAGAGCACCCGGCGCCGCCCCGCCCGCGGCCGCCGCGAGGAGGGCGATGGGCAGCGCGACGAGCGTGGGGGTGCCCGCAGGGAGCGCAGCGCCGATGACTGCACAACAGAGCGCGCCGGCGAGGCACTGCCCCTCGGCGCCGATGTTGAAGAGCCGGGCGCGCAGGGCGAGGGCCACGGCGCCGCCGGTCCAGAGCAGGGGTGTCGCCTTGGCGAGGGTCTGCCCGAGGCCGTAGGCGTTGCCCAGAGTGCCCTCGACGATGCGCGGGAGCACGTCGCGCGGGGCCGCGCCGGCGAGCCAGATGGCGAGGTTCAGCGTCGTGAGCACCGCGGCGGCGGCGGTGACGGCGGCGGTCCAGCGGGGCTTCACGGGGGAGGCCATGCTACCGCGCGAGAAGTGGCCACGGCGAGGCGAACGCGACACCCTCCGCGCGATGGACCTCTTTCACCGCGCGCCCCCGCCCGAGGACGAATCCGCGGCCCCGGCCGACCCCTCGGCCGACGCGCCCCTCGCGGACCGCATGCGCCCGCGCACCCTCGACGAGCTCCTGGGCCACGACGCCGTGCTCGGGCCTGACACTCCGTTGGGCCGGGCGATCCGCGCGGACCGGGCGCCGTCGATGATCCTGTGGGGCACGCCGGGGTGCGGCAAGACCACGGTGGCACGGACCATCGCCGCGCACTCCCGGGGACGCTTCGCGCAATTGTCCGCGGTGCTCTCGGGGGTGGCCGAGGTGCGGCAGGTGATCGCCCGGGCCGAGCACGAGCGCGCGCAGGGGCGGCGCACGGTGCTCTTCGTCGACGAGATCCATCGTTTCAACCGCGCGCAACAAGACGCGCTGCTGCCCCACGTGGAGTCGGGCGTGGTCACCCTGGTCGGCGCGACCACCGAGAACCCCTCCTTCGCGGTGAACGCCGCGGTGCTCTCCCGCGCGCGGGTGGTGCGTCTGGAACCCCTGGGGGACAACGACCTCTGCGCGCTCATGGCCCGCGCCCTGACCGACGCCGAGCGCGGTCTTGGGGCCCTCTCGCTGACCGCGGGCGATGGCGCGCTGGAGGCCGTGGCGCGGTGGTCCGACGGGGACGCGCGGCGGGCCCTCACGCTGCTCGACCACGTCGCCCGCGAGGCCCACGGCGCGGGCGACGCGGTGATCACCCTCGACGCGGTGCGCGCCGCCGCGCGCTCCCCCACCCTGCGCCACGACCGCGACGGCGAGGACCACTACAACCTCGCCAGCGCGTTCATCAAGTCGTTGCGCGGCAGCGACCCCGACGCGTCGCTGTACTACGCCCTGCGGCTCATCGAGGCCGGCGACGACCCGCGCTTCGTGCTGCGACGGATGATCATCTTCGCGTCCGAAGACATCGGCCTCGCCGACTCGCGCGCGCTCGAGATCGCCGTGGCCGCCGACCGCGCCTTCGAGCGATTGGGACTGCCCGAGGGGCTCATCCCGCTGTCGCACGCGGTGGTGTACCTCGCCGTGGCGCCCAAATCGAAGGCCGCCTACAACGCCCTCGGCCTCGTGCAGGCCGCCGTGCGCGACGGAGGCTCTCTGCCCGTGCCCCTGCGGCTGCGCAACGCGCCCACGAAGGCGATGAAGTCCTGGGGCTACGGCGAGGGCTACCGCGACCCGCAGGCCACCGATGAGGGCTTCGTGGCCGAGCGCTACCTCCCCGACGCGCTCGCCGACGCGACCTTCTACGCCCCCACCACCCGCGGCACCGAGGCGAAGATCCGCGAGCACCTGGAGCGCCTGCGGGCCCGCGCGAAGGGTGGCGCTTGAACGCCGAGGTGGCGCAGACTCCCGCGCATGGTGTCACTCCCGCCCCGCCCCGAGGACCGGCTCATCTTCGCCCTGGACGTGGAGGACGAGCGCCGCGCCCACGCCCTCGTGCAGCGGCTGCGACCGCACGTCGGGACCTTCAAGATCGGCCTTGAGCTCCTGTGCCGCGGCGGCATGGACCTCGTCGCGCGCATCACCGACGGCAGCGCGGTGTTCATCGACGCGAAGCTCCACGACGTGCCCGCCACGGTGTCGCGCGCGGTGCGCCGCATCGTGGAGCACGGCGTGCCCGTGCGCTTCATCACCGTGCACGAGGCCGTCTTCGACGCCGTGAGCGCGGCCCAGGGTCGCGCCGACATCCTGCTCGTGACGGTGCTCACCTCGGTGGACCCGGCGTCCATGGGCGGCCGCGAGGCCCTGCGCGCGCGGGTGGTGGAGCGCGCGCACGTCGCGCGTCGCGAGGGCGCCGCGGGGGTGGTGTGCGCGGCGAGTGAGCTCGACGCCGTGCGGCACGCCACGGGCGACGGGCTGCACCGGGTGGTCCCCGGGGTGCGTCCCGCGTGGGCGGAGGTGCAGGGGGACGACCAGCGGCGGGTCACCACGGTGACCGACGCGGTGCGCGCGGGCGCGACGCACCTGGTGGTGGGGCGGCCCATTCGCGACGCGGCCGACCCCGTCGAGGCCGCGCGTCGCATCGTCGAGGAGATCGCCTCGGCGGAATAGTCCGCGGGGTGAAGCCGGTTGGGGATCACGCACGTCCAACCTGCGCTCACCCGTCTCCGGGAGGTTCGCACGCATGACCCTCGCTCCCCTCCGCCGCGCCGCGCGCTGGCTCGTTCCCTTTGTTCCGGCCTCCCTGGCCCTGGCGGCGCTGTCGTCCACGGGCTGGTCCCAGACCCCTCCGTCACCCCCGCCCGCGACGGCGGAGGTGCAGCGCATCAGCGACGCGTTCACCTCGGTGGCCGCGCAGGTGCTCCCCGCGGTGGTAAGCATTCGCGTCGAGTCCGAGCGCGCGCAGCCCGATGGGGCGGAGATGCCCTTCGGCTTCCCCTTCCCCTTCGGCGCGCAGCCCCGGGCGCCGCGCGGCGGCAACGTGGTGCGCGGCACGGGCTCGGGCGTGGTGGTGCGCCCCGACGGGGTCATCGTCACGAACAACCACGTGGTCGAAGGCGCGCAGCGCATTCGGGTGCACTTTCGCGACGGGCGCACCCTCGCCGCGCGGGTGCTCGGCACCGACCCCTCCACCGACCTCGCGGTGATCAAGGTCGACGCGCAGGGGCTGACCGCGGCGGCGTGGGGAGACTCGTCGTCCGCGCGGGTGGGCGAGTGGGTGCTCGCGGTGGGCGCGCCCTTCGGGCTCGAGGCCTCGGTCACGCACGGGGTCGTGAGCGCCATGGGCCGCGGGAACCTGGGGGAGAACCCCATCGAGGACTACCTCCAGACCGACGCGAGCATCAACCCGGGGAACTCGGGTGGTCCGCTGGTGAACCTCCGGGGCGAGGTGCTCGGGATCAACACCATGATCGTGCGGCAGGCGAACAACATCGGCTTCGCCGTGCCCTCGCGCCTCGCGCGCTCGGTGGTGGAGCAGATCGCCGCCACGGGACACGTCACCCGCGGATGGATCGGTGTCGGGGTGCAGGAGCTCAACAGCGAGCTGGCCGACACCATGAACCTCCAGCCCGAGTCGGGCGCGCTGGTCTCGCAGGTGGACCCGCGGAGCCCCGCGTCGCGCGCGGTGCAGCTCGGGGACGTGATCACGTCGGTGAACGGCGTCCGCGTGTTGCGCGGGGGGGACCTCGTGCGCGAGGTGGTCCTGCGACAGCCCGGTGAGCGCCTGGAGCTCACCCTGCTGCGCAACGGACAGCCCCTGCGCGCGACGGTGGTGACCGGGCGTCGGCCCGAGCCCGAGCGCGCCGAAGCCCCTGCGTCGCAAGCGGTTCCGATGGACCCGGGCGGCGGCATCGGGATGGAGGTGGCGCCGCTGCACCCCGTCCGCGCGCGGCAGGTGGGGGTGACGGGCGGCGTGGTGGTCACCGTCGTGGAGCCTGGCGGCGTGGCCGACCGGGCGGGGCTGCGACGGGGAGATGTGATTCTTCGCGCCGACGGGCGCGAGGTGCGGGGCCCCGGTGACCTCGTCGAGGCCACGCAAGACGGCCGCGCCGCGGTGCTCGTGCGCCGCAACGACGGACAGCTCTTCGTGCCCCTCAACATGCGCCGCTGAGCACCCGCGCGTCAGCCCCCGCGATCACGTTCGCGCAGCGCAGTGCGGCGGGGCGTGGAACCACACGACCGCCAGCCCGGTCCGAGAGCGTGCGAGAGAATTCTGGCGCCCTCCTCGTCCTCTAGGGCAACGCGGAGCTTGACGCCGCGGCCCGGGTCACCGAGCACAACAGGGATGACATTTTCGTCGTCTGGCCCCTCCGTCGCGCCGCGTCGCACCGGGTGGGCGTGGATCCCCCTCGCGGTCCTCGCCGTGACCCTCACCGCGTGCGGCACCAACGACTGCGGCGCCGGCGCGAACTGCGTCGTCGAACCCGACGCCGCCGCCAGCGCCGATCGCGCCGAGCCCGACGCCCACGGCGACGTCAGCGCCATGGACGCTTTCGACGTGCCCGCCGCCGACGCGTTCGACGCACCCGCCGCCATCGACGTCGCCGCGATGGACGGCCCGCCCCGCTGCACCGACGACTCGGTCTGCGTCGGCGGGCTCCGCTGCGACCCGTCCAGCGGACGCTGCGTCGCCTGCGTGACCGACGTCCAGTGCGGCGCCAACCGCGTGTGCGAGGCCAACGCCTGCGTCGATGGCTGCCGCGACGACGCCCAGTGCGGCGGATCGACCCCGCGCTGCGACCCCGCCGCGCGGCGCTGCGCGCAGTGCGTCTCCTCGGCGCACTGCCCCGAGGGGAGCCGCTGCGCGATGGGCGTGTGCGTCTCGGGCTGCGACGGCGAGACCCGCTGCGGCGCCGCCCGCGCGTGCTGCCAGGGCGGCTGCCAGGACATCGTCGGCGACGTGATGAACTGCGGCGCCTGCGGCGTGCGCTGCCCGGCCCTCGACCGCGCGCTCCCGACCTGCGTCCAGGGCCGCTGCGGCGTCGCCTGCGCCGGGAGCTTCGGCGACTGCGACGGCAACCCCCTCAACGGCTGCGAGGCCGACCTCGCATCGGCGTCCTCCTGCGGCGCCTGCGGCGTGCGCTGCGGCGGCGCCACGCCCGTGTGCGACGGCGGTCGATGCACCTCGGGGTGCTCCGCCGGCGCCGTGCTCTGCGGCGCGTCGTGCGTCGATCCGCAGACCAGCGCGTCGCACTGCGGCGGCTGCGGCCGCGCCTGCGCCGCCCCCAGCGGCGGCACCGGGGTCTGCGCCGCGGGCGCGTGCGTCGCGCGCTGCGACATGCCCGGCACCCACCTCTGCGGCGGGGCCTGCGTCTCCGACCGCGACCCTGCCACCTGCGGGAGCTCGTGCGCGCCCTGCGCGGCGCCGGCCAACGCCGTGGCGACCTGTGACGGCATGCGCTGCGGGTTCGCCTGCAACCCGGGCTTTCACCGCTGCGGCGACGCCTGCGCCCCCGACACCAGCGTCGCCCAGTGCGGGATGGCCTGCACGCAGTGCCCGACGCCCGCCAACGCCGCGCCGGTGTGCGAGCTCGGGGCCTGCGGGTCCCGCTGCAACCCGGGCTTCGCCGACTGCGACGGCGACGCGCGCAACGGCTGCGAGGCCGACCTCTCCGCGGCCCTCTCCTGCGGCGCCTGCGGGACCGTCTGCGCCGGCTCCGCGCCGGTCTGCCGCGGCGGGCGCTGCGAGAGCGGCTGCGCGACGGGGGAGGCGCGCTGCGGCACGGCCTGCGTGCTCACCGCGAGCGACGCGAACCACTGCGGGCGCTGCGGCAACGCCTGCCCCGTGCCGGCCAACGGGCGCGCGACCTGCCGCGCCGGCGCCTGCGGCGTGACGTGCAACGCGGGCTTTCACCTCTGCGGCGGGGCCTGCGTGCCCGACGCGAGCACCGAGACCTGCGGCACCCGCTGCGCGCCCTGCGCGGCGCCGGCCAACGGGCGCGCGACCTGCGACGGCACCGCCTGCGGGTTCGTGTGCAACGCAGGCTTCCGCCGCTGCGGCGACGCGTGTGTGGCCGAGTCGTCGGTGACACAGTGCGGGCCGATGTGCGTCGCGTGCCCGACGCCCCCGCGGGCAGCGCCGGTGTGCGCGATGGGCGCGTGCGGGTTCGAGTGCCTCCCGGGCTTCGCCGACTGCGACGGCAACGCCGTCAACGGCTGCGAGGCCGACCTGTCGCAGCCCGCGGCCTGCGGGCGCTGCGGCAACGCGTGCCCGTCGAACCTGCCGCTGTGCATGGCCGGCGCGTGCGTGTCAGGGTGCGCGATGGGGCAGGTGCGTTGCGGCGACGCGTGCGTGGCGACGGCGACCGACGCGAGCCACTGCGGCGCCTGCGGGCGGACGTGCACGGCGCCCACGAACGGGTCCGCGATCTGCACCGCGGGGCAGTGCGGCATCGCCTGCGACCCGGGCTTTCAGCCCTGCGGCGGCGCGTGCCGTCCGCGATCTTGCACGCTCACGTCGGCGCCCAACGCGTGCGGCGCGACGACGACCTGTACGGGCGTCGCGCAGTGCGACGGCACCTGCACCGGGTCCTGCGCGCCGCCGCCGAACCCCTCGGCCTTCGGCACCGCGTGCACGAGCGGCGCGAACGCGTGCGGACAGACCGCGAGGGGGACGATCCTGTGCAACGGCGCGTGCTCGGCGTCGGTGCCGCCGAACCCCTCGGGCTTCGGTTCGCTCTGCGCGGGGCCGGCCAACGTGTGTGGACAGACCGCCGTCGGCACGGTGCTCTGCAACGGCATGTGCTCGGCGCCGACGCCGCCGACCCCCACGGGCTACGGCACCCCCTGCGCGAGCTCGGCGAACGCCTGTGGCCAGACCGCGTCGGGGACCATCAACTGCTCGGGCGCGTGCTCGGCATCGGTGCCGCCGAACCCCATGGGCTTCGGCAACCCCTGCACGAGCGCCGCGAACTCCTGCGGACAGACCGCGTCGGGGACCGTCAACTGCAGCGGCAACTGCACCGCCTCGACACCGCCGAATCCCTCGGGCTTTGGCAACTCCTGCGCGAGCGCGCCC
>JBILLI010000477.1:0-6023 GCA_044376155.1 Polyangiales bacterium | reverse complement strand
TTGGGTAAAGCCAAGCACTCGTGGGGGCGGGGCCGGGGGTGGGGGCTCGCGGTGACGGTTGAGACCACGAGAATTCAAGTCCACACTGCAGAAAGTACGGATCGATGCTGAGAAGGGATCCGTGCGAACGGTTCTTCGAAGTGACTACTCTCGAATCGCAGCTCACTTCGTGAGCCCCCAGCCCTGGCCCCGCCCCCACGGGTGGCTCCGTTCGGCACGCACGTCGTGAAGCGGCATGGGTGCATGTTGATTTCGCACGCCGTCGCCGATGCCCGAGAGGCACGTTCGCGGGTGACGGTGGATGCCACGAGAACTCACGTCCACGCGGTCGAACGTACGGATCAATACTCAGCCGACGAAGCCGGGTGGACGTTCCGGGCACGTGCGGCGATGCGTGGGATGTACGGAGATTGCGCAATCAAATACTTCATGGTTTCCATTCTAATATGATCCTGTGTGGCCGCGGCGATTGTGCGTTGACCGCGTCGTGGGGGTGTTCGATGGTGGCGTCGGCGTAGCGCGGCATCGGCGTGAGTCCTCCCGACACTCCCTGCGCCATCACGTCCGAAGCGAGCGACGACTTTGAAGCGCGACAGCGAGGCACGCCCAGTGCGGGGTGGAGCGGAGGAGAATCGAGATGAACGCGCCGTCGCGCTTGCGAGCGGCGCGTCGGGGCGGCGGGAGGGGCCGCCGCTGCACCACGACCAGCTCTCGCGGCTGCTCCGCGCGATGATGGACCAGAGCGCCGACCTCATGGGCGTGCTGGATCTTGAGGGGCGCGTGGTCTTCGCGAACAAGACCGCGCTCGAACTGATCGGCGCGCGGCTCGAAGCCGTCGAGGGGCGCCTGTTCTGGGAGACCCCGTGGTGGTCTCACGATGTCGCGCTGCAGCACCGTCTGCGCGAGGGCATTCGACGCGCCGCGCGGGGGGAGCGCGACCGATTCGAGTCGCTGAACCCCAACGCCGAGGGGCGGATCGAGGTGGTCGATTTCTCGCTGACGCCTTCCTTCGACGTCGCGGGGGGGGTTGAGTTCTTGATCCCCGAAGGTCGGCTGGTGACGGGGCAGCGGGCGTTGACGGCGGCGCTCGCGGAGGAGCGTCGACGGCTGGAGAGCGTGATCGAGGGGACCCATGTCGGCACCTGGGACTGGAACGTCCAGACCGGCGAGACGGTGTTCAACGCGCGCTGGGCCGACATCTGCGGGTACACCCTCGCGGAGCTCGAGCCCCTGAGCATCAAGACGTGGCTCGGTCTCGCGCACCCCGACGACCTCGCCGCGTGCGACCTGGAGCTCAATCGGCATTTCCGCGGCGAGACCACCTACTACGACTTCGAGTGCCGGATGCGGCACAAGAGCGGGGCGTGGATCTGGGTCCATGACCGCGGGCGTGTCTACGAGCGCGACGCCGACGGGAGCGCGGTGCGCATGGCCGGGACGCACCAGGAAATCACGGCGCGCAAGCAGCAGGAGCAGCTCCTGGCGCGGCTCTCCTGCGTCGCGCGCGAGACCACCAACGGGGTGATCATCGCCGACCGCGACGGGGTCATCGAGTGGGTCAACGCGGCGATGGAGCGGATGTCTGAATACGCCGCGGCGGAGCTCATCGATCGGCACCCCGCGGCGATGTTCGTCGGGCCGGAGACCGATGCCGCGACGCTCGCCGCGATGCGCGCCGCGCGGACCGCCGGTGAGGGCTTCTCGCACGAGCTCCTGCAATACACCCGCTCGGGGCGCACCCTCTGGGTGAAGGTGACCTGCACCGCGATGCGCGACGAGATCAAGGCGCTCAAGGGCTTCGTCTTCGTCGTGACGGACGTCGACGAGCGTCGGCGCCTGGAGCAGGCGCGGCAGCGGAGCGAGCAGCTGTTGCGCGAGACCGGCCGCGCGGCCGGCGTGGGCGCGTGGAGCCTCGAACCGATGACGGGCGTGATCGCGTGGACCGAGGTCACGCGAGCGATCCATGAGGTCTCGGACGACTTCGTCCCGAGCGCCGCTGCCGCGCTGGATTTCGTCGTGCCCGAGGACCGCGCGCGCGTCGAGGCCACGGTCGCCGACGCGGTCCGTCAGGGCGGCGCGTGGGACCTCGAGTACCAGATCGTCACGGCCCGCGGGTGTCGACGCTGGCTGCGCTCCGTCGGCCACGCCGAGCTCGTCGGCCAGCAGCTCGCGCGGCTCGTGGGCTCCCTGCAGGACGTCTCCCGGCAGCATGAGCGCGAGGCCGCGGTGCAGCGGGAGCGCGACCGCGCGCAGCGCTACCTGGATACCGTGCAGTCGGTGATGCTCGCCCTCGACGCCGACGGGGGCGTCACGATGATCAACCGCTACGGCTGCGAGCTCCTCGGGTGGAGCGCCGCGGAGTTGCTCGGGCGCGACTGGTTCGCGCTCACCGCCGGGGACGCCGCCGGCGCGCGGCGCGAGGCGCACGTCGCGGTCACGCGGCACCAGCGGCCGCTGGACGGTTATGCCGAGGGGAACGTCCGATGCCGCGACGGGTCCACGCGGCTGATCGCCTGGCGCGCGGCGCTCGTGCGCGACGAGGCGGAGGGCGCCGCGGGGGTGCTCTGCGCCGGAGAGGACATCACCGCGCGTCGCGCGCTCGAGATGCAGGCGAACCGCGCGCAGCGCCTCGAGGCCATCGGCACCATGGCCGCGGGCATCGCGCACGACCTCAACAACGCCCTGAGCCCCATCGTGATGTCGGTCGAGCTCCTGCAGGAGATCGTCGCCAACGATGCGGAGATCGTCGACACGCTGCAGCGCAGCGCACAGCACGCCAAGGGCATCGTGGGGCAACTCCTCGCGTTCGCCCGTGGCGACCAGGGCGCCCGCGTTCGCGTCGGCGCCGCCGCGCTGCTCCGTGACGTGGAGGGGATCGTCCGCAGCCTGTTCCCGAAGAGCCTCACGGTCTCCGTCGCGCACGGCGCCGACGCGATGACCGTGAGCGGCGACATCACCCAGCTCCAGCAGGTGCTGCTGAACCTCTGCGTCAACGCCCGCGACGCCATGCCCAGGGGCGGCACGCTGACCCTCGACTCCCGCGCCTGCACCCTCACGGCGCTGCCCTCCGGCGCTGTCGGCGCGCCCTTCGTCGCGGGCGCCTACGTCGTGCTCCGCGTGCGCGACACCGGCGGCGGCATACCCGAGGAGATCCGAGAGCGGATCTTCGAGCCCTTCTTCACCACGAAGGTGTCGGGCCAGGGCACCGGGCTCGGGCTGTCCATGGTGCTCGGCATCACCCGTTCGCACGGCGGTTTCGTGCGGATGTCGTCGGTCGCAGGCGTTGGGAGCTCCTTCGAGGTCTACCTCCCAAAGTCGTCATCTCCCGCCCACGAGCGCGCGGCGCCCGCCGTCGTGGCGTCGTCGCGGGGCGCCGGCGAGCTGGTCCTGCTGGTCGACGACGACCCCGGCGTGCGCAGCATCGCCGCGCGCATCGTGCGGCGCCTGGGCTACCGTCTCCTGGTGGCGGCCGACGCGCGGGAGGGCCTCGCGCTGGCGGCGGTGCACGGCGACGCGCTGCGCGCGGTGATCACCGACGTGCACATGCCCGAGGTCGACGGCATCACCTTCGCGCGGCAGCTCCGTGTTGAGCACCCGCACCTTCCGCTCCTCGTCGTCAGCGGCAACCTCGACAGCGAGGTGCGAGCCGCGTTTGACCAGCTCGGCGTGTGGACCGCGATCGACAAGCCCTTCGAGGTCGAGCGGCTCCGCCGCGCGCTCTCCGACGCGCTGCGAATCACGGCCTGACCCCTTGTGCGTCAGCGCGCCTACTCGCCGCGCTCTGCGGGGGAGAGGTTCTGCACGGGGCGCGCCTCGCCGCGGTCCACCGGGCCGGGCTTCTGGTAGGGGATGCCCTGGAGGCGGTGCATCGTGGTCGCGCCGCGCCATTGGAGGTAGGCCTTGTTGAAGGCCACGCTCTCGCGCGGGTCGAAGAAGGGGTTCTTCGCGCCTGAGAGGAACACCAGCGCCAGCGCCTGCTCCGACACCGACACGGGGCAGCCCTCGAAGCGCACGTGGGAGTCATCGCTTGAGCTCCGAAGCTTGGCGATCACGGAGGCCATCTTCACGTAGATGTCGTCGTGCTCGGCGTGGTGCGGGTCCTTCGTGGTGCGGTCGCGGTAGAGCGACTCGACCGAGACCAGCTTGCCCGCGATGTCGCCCTTCCACGTCGCGCAGTCGCCGATGAAGATCACCTTCTCGCCGGGCTTCGCGTCGATGGCGCCCTGGTACGCGCCGAAGACCACGTGCATGCGCGGCATCTTGGCGTCGAGCTGGTCGTCGAAGAGCCGCAGGATCTCGATGGCCTCCTCGATGGCCCCGGGGCATCCCCCCCAGCAGTAGTCGGTCTTCTCGCCCTCCGGGGGCGCGCCCGCGTAGGCCGTGATGGCCGTGCCCTCGAAGTACTTCTCCACGCGAATGAGCCCGACCTTGAAGCCCTTCGCGCGCTGCTGCGCCTCGGCGAGGGTGAAGTCACCCCGCACGTCGATCTCGTCGAGGGAGACCGGGCCGAAGCCCCGCTCGTGGGCGAGGCGGATGTGGTCCACGCTCAGCGGATCCACCCCGATGAGGTGGCAGCACACCGCGTCGAAGGCCACCTGGTTGTTGCCCAGCACCACCATCTCCAGGGGGAAGGGGATGGGGGTCAGCATGCGCCCCTCGCCGGCGATGATCGCGTCGATGGCGATGAGCTGCGGCTGCACGATGTACTGCAGGTCGGCGATCTTCTCGTTGAGCCGGTGGTCGTGGTCGATGAGGCGGTGACGGTCGTCCTGGATCCCGATGTAGTTCTTCATCGAGAAGGTCACCGTGGTCCACGGGTGGGCCTTGAACTTCGGGCAGTTCACGAAGAAGTCGGCCTTCGCGACGGGCTCGGGGGTGAACACGTAGTCGCGGAGACGTCCCGGGTGGGTGTACGGGATCTCCACCTGCGGCACCTCTTCGAAGCAGTAGCGGGTGGCGCCGTTGCGCGCGAGCACCGGGTCGTAGCCCGCGCCCTCGAAGGCCCTCCGCGTGGGGATGGTGATCCCGCAGCGCTCGCCCACGGCGAGCTCGGTGACGGCTCCCTCGTCGCGGTCGCGCAGGGCCTGCAGCACCCCGTCGATGAACTCCGGGCGGGTGAAGGCGTTCTGAAAGAGCGGCCCCGACGAGACCACGTTGGGCTTCACCAGGGTGCGCCCCCGTGGTCGGAGGTTCATGACCTCCATCGCCTCGCGCACGATCACGCGAATGCGCTGCACGTCGTAGGTGGGGCAGTGCCGGAGGATCACCGTCGGGCGGGGCTGGGCCATGCCGCGGAGTGTACGTCGGGGGGCGAACAAGAAAAGCTCCGCCGCGACCGCGCACGCGTTGCAGACCGCCATCCGTCGGGAGTTCCGGGGCGCAGGGACCGACGCGGGCGCACTTCTCAGCCCCCCCGGCATGAACGATACTCTCGCCCGCTCCGCGGTCACGCCCGCGGCGGAGGTCACACGAGTCATGGCAGACGGCACGCTTCCCGAGGTCGAGTACGCGTTCGAGTGCGCCCGGGGCGCGGGGTGGCGACCGCTGGTCGTGCACGTGCGGGAGGGGGTGTCGACGCTCTACGAGGCGAACATCCTGCTCGCCACGCGGAGCATGAGCGAGAACCCCGACGACTTCTTCGAGCAGGACGCGGGCATCGAGATCCGCCGCGAGGGCCTCACGCGGCGCTTCCGCGGGGTCGTGCGGCGCGTCGAAGACCTCGGCTCGACCTCGTCGTACCGCTTCACCAAGGTCACCATCGTCCCGCAGCTCTGGACCCTCGGGCTGCGCCAGAACTCCCGCATCTGGCAGGACGTGAACATCATCACGATCATCCGCGAGCTGCTCAAGGACGTGTCGCTCTACCAGGGTGACCTCCTCGGCGTCGACGGCTCGCTCGAGGACCTGCCCCCGCGCGAGTACTGCGTGCAGTACCGCGAGACCGACCTCGCCTTCGTGCTGCGCCTGCTGGAGGAGGAGGGGGTGCCCTACTACTTCCGCCACGACGGCGAGAAGGAGTCGCT
>JBILLI010000360.1:0-7450 GCA_044376155.1 Polyangiales bacterium | reverse complement strand
CGCGCTGGAGCTCATCGTCTTCGACACGCAGCCCGAGCGGGTGGTGCGGATGCAGTCCGCGCGCAACCGCGTGCGCATCGAGAACGAGCTGCGGCGCATTCGCCCGGGCGGGGGCACGGCGATCTTTCCCGCGATGGACGCCGCTGCGCAGGACCTCGCGCTGACCCGCGCGGTGACCCGCCACGTGATCCTGTTGAGCGACGGGCAGGGGCAGCCCGACGAGCCGCCGCGCCTGCGGATCCTCGTCGACACGATGGCCGCCGACGGGATCACCGTGAGCGTCGTGGGCCTCGGCCCGCAGGTGGACCGGGAGCTCTTGGAGGGCCTCGCGCGCCGCGGCCGCGGGCGGAGCTACATCACCGCCGATCCGAACAACCTCCCGCAGATCTTTCTCCGCGAGACCAACCTCGTGGCGCGCTCCGCGGCGGTCGAAGACCCCGTGCTCCCGCGGGTGGTCACCCCCACGAGCTTCACCCGCGAGCTCGGCGCGAGCCCGCCCTACCTCTACGGCTACGTGAGCACGCGGATGAAGCCCGAGCCCGCGCAGCTCTTGTTGGAGACCGACAGCGGCGAGCCCCTCATGGCGCGGTGGCGCGTGGGCCTGGGGTGGTCCCTGGCGTGGACCAGCGATCTCAAGAACCGCTGGGCGGTGGAGTGGATCCGCTGGCCTCGATGGCGCGCGTTCTGGACCCAGGTGGTGCGCGAGCACATGCGCCAGCGACGGCGCGAGGAGACGTCCCTCCGCGCCGAGGTCGTGGGGGGATCGCTGCGGGCCAGCGTTGACGTCATCACCGACGACGACCGCTTCGAGAACGGGTTGCAGGGCGAGCTGGTGCTCCGGGGCCCGCTGCCCTCGACGCGCGAAGACCGCGTGCCCATGCGCCAGGTGGCGCCGGGGCGCTACGAGGCCGAGGTGCCCATGAGCCGCTACGGCGCGTTCACCCTGCGCGCGGAGCACCGGCGTGACGGGCGGGTCCTCGCGCAGAGCCGCGGGCGCGTCGACAACCCCTACCCCCGGGAGTACGCGGTGCTCGAGCCCGACCTCGCGACGCTCACCGCCCTCGCGTCGGCCACCCGCGGCCGGGTGGACCCCTCCCCCCGCGCGGTCTTCGACCCCGAGGGAGAGACCCTGCGCCACCAGCGTCCGGCGTGGAAATACCCCGTGGCCCTCGCGGTCCTCGCGCTGCTCGTGGACCTCGCGCTGCGCCGCGTGCGCCTGCTCGACCGCGCGCCCACGCGCCGACGCCGCCGCTGACACGAGAACACCGCTGCGCGCGCCCTCATGACCGGGTATGTTCCGCGCGTGCCTCGGGTCTGTGCCCTCGCCCTCGCCGTTGCCCTCGCGTCGTCGCTCGCGCACGCGCAGACCGACGCGGGCGTGGTCGAAACACCGCCGCCCGTCGCGGTGGCGCCCGTCATCGTGGCGCCCGAGCCCGTCGACACGCCCGCGCAGATCCAGGCGCGGATCCACTACGACCAGAGCCGCGCGCACTACGCCGCGGGGCACTACCGCGCGGCCGCGCGTGAGCTCGAGGCCGCGGTCACCATCGACCCCGAGGGCGCGAACCTCTGGTTCAACCTCGGCAACGTGTGCGAGCGCCTCGGTGACCTCGAGCGCGCGCGGGTCGCCTACCAACGCTACATGGACCGCACGCGCGACGCGGTGGAGCAGGAGCGCACGCGGCGCATCCTCACGCGCCTCGACGGGGCGCAAGAGGAGCTGCAGTCGCTGCGTCGCCGGCACGGCCGCGCCGACGGGGCGTTCTGGGCGCTCACCGGCGCCGCCATCGGGGCCACGGGCTTCGGCGTGGCGTGGCTGCTGTCGAGCACCGACAACGACACCCGTGTGGCGCCCTGGGCGTTCACCGTGGGCGGCGTCTCCCTCGGGGTGTTGGCGACGGTGCTGTACTTCGCGCGCGAGGCGCCGCGCGGGCGCTCGCTGCTGGTGGATGTGTCGCCCGACGGGCGGGTGAGCCTCAGCGGTCGCTTCTGATCAGGCGCGGCCGCGGAGCATCCCGTTCCAGTAGAGCTCGGGCAGCGCGTAGGCCTTGAGCGCGTACATCGAGTAGCGCTCCACGGTCTGGTCGAAGGGAAAGCTCTCCGCGGGGTTCCCGTCGTAGTCGAACTCCGCGAGGATCAGCTTGCCGTAGCCGGTCACCAGCGGGCACGAGGCGTAGCCGTCGTAGCTCCCGGTGAGCGCGCGTCCCTCTCGCGACGCGAGGAGGTTCTCGACCAACACCGGCGCCTGCTTGCGAATCGCCGCGCCGGTGCGCGACGTGGGCAGCGACGAGCAGTCGCCGAGGGACCACACGTCCGGGAACTTCACGTGCTGCAGCGTGTGCTTGTGCACGTCGACCCAGCCCGCGGCGTTGGCGAGGGGGCTGCGCTTGATGAAGTCCGGCGCGCTCTGCGGCGGCGCGACGTGCAGCAGGTCGTACCTCACCACCCGCTCGTCGCCCTGATCCATGTGGCGGAACACCGCCTCCTTCGAGGCCGGCCGAACGGCGATGAGGTCGTGGCGGTAGAGCGTGTCGATCTCCTTGCGCGCCAGCACCTTTCGCAGCGGTGCGGCGTAGTGCGCGACGCCGAAGATGCCCGGGCTCGCCGAGGCCCAGGTGACCTTCGTGCGCGCGCGCACCCCGCGCTGCCGCAGGTGGTCGTCGGCCAGGTACATGATCTTCTGCGGCGCGCCCGCGCACTTCACCGGCGTCGACGGGAAGGTGAACACCGCGTTGCCCGACTGCAGCCCGCGCAGGAACCTCCAGGTCGAGTCGACCAGGTCGTAGCGGTAGTTCGAGCACACGCCGTCCTTGCCCAGCGCGGCCTCGAGGCCGTCGACCTTGGCCCAATCGAGCTGAATGCCCGCGCCCACCACGAGCTGCTCGTAGGTGAGCGTCGTGCCGTCTTCGAGGGTCACCGCGCGCCTCTCGGGGTCGAATTCCTTCACCGCGCCGCGCACCCACGTCACCCCCGCGGGGATGTAGTCGGCCTCGTCGCGCTCGGTGACCTCCTTCGCGAAGACCCCGGCGCCCACGAGGGTCCACAGGGGTTGGTAGTAGTGCTTCGCCGAGGGCTCCACGAGGGTCACCCGCAGCGTCGGCCGCGCCAGCATGAGCCGCGCGGCCACGGAGATCCCCGCGGTGCCGCCGCCCACGATCAGAACGTCACAACCCGTCTCGCTCATCGCATCGCTCCCGTCTCGTTCGTCACGACGACGACCCTGCCCGCGCCGGCAGCGACGTGCGCTGCTGGACCAGTGCCTTCCCGAAGTGCTTCGCGAAGCGCAGCGTGAAGCCCACGACGGTCTTCACGTCGGCATCGCCCAGGGCCCGCAGCGCGCCCATGGGCCCGGCGGGCTGCACGCCCTCGTCCACGGTGGCCACCAGGGCCTCGCCCGCGACGCCCACCACCCGGGTCGTGCGCGGGTCGAGCACGGCGCCGTTGAGCAGCGCGGTGATGACGTCGAGCCGGTCGAGGGCCACCGTGAGCAGGTTCAGCGCCTCGGGGGACGTGAGCCGCTCCAGGGCGCGCAGCAGCCGTCGGGCGCGGTCGTCGGCGTCGAAGCCCGCGTCACGGGCGCGGCCCAGGGCGCCGTCGATGGTGTCGACGAGCATCCCCACGAGCGCCGGGGCCTCCGCCGCGAGGTCGAGGGTGCGCTCCAGGGTCCGCGCGGTCTCGGGCTGGGTCATCCGCTCGGCGAGGCGCATTGCCACACGCAGCCGCTCGTCGACGTCGACCCCGCGGCCGCGCGCCTCGGCCACCCAGTGATCGAAGGTGTCGGTGGCGGTGGCCACCGCCGCGTTGGCCTGGCCCTCCAGCGTCGTCACGCGCGACTCGATGCGCGCCAGCGCAGACTCGATCCGCGCGAGGGCCGCCGCCGTGTCGTCCGGCGGGCCCTCTGCCCTGTGCTCCCTCGCCTCGCTCATGCCGGGGCCATCGCACGCGCCGTGCCGTCGCGCGCAACGCACGAAACGCGCGATCCTCTGCGCACGGCGGTCGCGGACCGGGGGCGCCCGGGTCGTCACCGTGAAACACATGAAGAAACACCCGTGAAACGCCGGGTTCGACCGCGGGGGGCGGGACGCGGCAATCTCCGGCGGATCCCGGTTGGCGCGCGGCTTGCGAAAGGGTCTGCCGGTCGGCGCGAGGAACGCCGTTCAGAAGGGACGCGCAATCACCATGAGGATCCAGGACTTCTACGACCCGGCCACGTTCACGTTGACCTTTCTCGTGTGGGACGAGGCGACGAAGGACGCGGTGGTCATCGACCCGGTGCTGGACTACGACCCCGCGGGGTCACAGACCCGCACGACCTCGGTGGACAAGCTCAGCGAGGCGATCCGCGCGCAGGGCCTGAAGCTCCACTACGTGCTCGAGACCCACGCCCACGCCGACCACCTCTCGGGCTCGCAGGTGCTGCGCCGTCGGCACGGCGCGCGGGTCGCCATCGGTGAGCGCATCACCGACGTGCAGAAGACCTTTCAGGGCATCTTCGACCTCGGCGCCGACTTTCGCACCGACGGCTCGCAGTTCGACCGTCTCTTGAAGGACGGCGAGAACTTCCCCGCGGGCTCGCTGGAGATCAAGGTCATCGCGACGCCGGGCCACACGCCCGCGTGCGTGAGCTTTCTCCTGGGCGACGCGCTCTTCACGGGCGACGCGCTCTTCATGGAGGACTACGGCACGGGCCGCTGCGACTTCCCCCGGGGCTCGGCCGACGAGCTCTACACCTCCGTGCACGACAAGCTCTACGCGCTGCCCGACAGCACCCGGGTGTTCGTGGGCCACGACTACCAGCCCGACGGCCGCCCGCTGAAGTTCGAGACCACCATCGGCGCGTCGAAGGCCGCGAACATCCAGCTCCGGGCCGACACGCCGCGCGAGACCTACGTGACCTTTCGCAAGACCCGCGACGCCACGCTGCAGCCGCCGCGCCTGCTGCTCCCGAGCGTGCAGGTGAACGTGAACGCGGGGATGCTGCCCGCGAAGCGTGGCAACGGGCTGCGCTATCTGAACATCCCCGTGAACCTCTTCGGCCCCACCGACGACGTCGGCGAAGCCCTCCCCCGCTGAGCAGAAGGACCCTCCATCATGGTGTTCGGCGCGCTCATGGCCCTGTTGATCGGCATCTCCCTCGGGCTCCTCGGGGGAGGCGGGTCGATCCTCACGGTGCCCATCCTGCTGTACGTGTTTCATCTCCCCACGCGGGAGGCCATCGCGACCTCGCTGCTGGTCGTGGGCACGACGAGCCTCGCGGCGGTGATCCCGCACGCCCGCGCGGGCCGCGTGCAGTGGCGCACCGGCGCGATCTTCGGCGCCACCAGCATGATCGGCGCGTTCATCGCCGGGCGCCTCGCGAAGCACATCCCCGCGGCGATCCTGCTGCTCGCGTTCGGCGGGATGATGGTGATCACCGCGATCGCCATGATGCGCGGGAAGAAGTCTCCCGACGGCGTCGACGAGGTCTCGCCGAAGCCCCTGCCCGTGGGCAAGATCGTCGCCGAGGGGCTCGCCGTGGGCAGCGTGACAGGGCTCGTCGGCGCGGGCGGGGGCTTTCTCGTGGTGCCCGCCCTCGTGCTCCTCGGAGGGCTCCCCATGCCCGTCGCGGTGGGCACGTCGCTGCTGGTCATCGCGATGAAGTCCTTCGCGGGCTTCGCGGGCTACCTCTCCAGCGTGACGGTGCCCTGGAACGTCGCGGGCCTGGTGGTCACGGCCGCGGTGGCGGGCTCGTTCATCGGCGCGCGGCTGGTGCACATGCTCCCGCCCGAGAAGCTCCGCAAGGGCTTCGCGTGGTTCGTGATCGTCATGGCGGTGTTCATTCTGGGCCAGGAGATCCCGAAGTTCTTCGGTATGCCCGTGACCGTCGGCACGCACTGGCCGTGGCTCCTCGCAGCGATGTCGGTGCCGCCCCTCATCGGTTACCTGCTCTCCATGCGCCGCGAGCCCGCGGCGGCCTGACCGCCTCGCCCACGCGCGCTGCCCGACGCCCGACGCTCCCGAGAGCGCCGGGCGTTCGTGCGTGGAGCTCAGCGCGCGGCGCGCGTGACGGTGTGACCGTGGGAGGTCACCCGGAGCACGAAGTGCGGGAGGTGCGGCGCGAGGCGCTCGACGGTGGCCGCGAGCTGGCGGGCACCAAGATGTTGGATGTGCCGACGGAGCTGCGCGGCGTCGACGCGCTGCGCGTCCTCGGGCGAGAGCTGCTCGACGAGGAACCAGGCATTCTCGGCGCGCACGAAATCGATCACCTGGGGGTGGAGCACGAAGAGCTCGCGGGCGCCGACGTGCGGGGTCACCATCGGCACCAGCGTGTGCGCGTGCACCTCGTGCTCCACGCGGACCTCCAGCACCCCGCGCTCCTCGTGCTCCCCTTCGAGGCGGGCGAACTCCAGGAGCTCGGGGCGGGCCCACCCCCGTCGGAGGGCGGCGCGCAGCACGTCCTGCACGAGCCCGTCGCGGACGCCGTAACGCGCGGGTGACTGCAGCATGAGGCGCAGGTGGCCGCAGCCCACGTGCTCGGCGCGGGTGAGGTGCTCCAGCAGCGCGTCTTCGAGGGTGTCGGGGGGCGCGCGCAGAAAGCCCGAGACGTCCTCGGGCGAGTGCCAGTGCGACGACACGGCGGCGAAGCGGGGATCACCCCGGAGGTCGTCGGCGAGGCGGTGCAGCGCGTGATCGTCGGTGTGCAGGTAGAAGCGACCGAAGGCCGCGACGTAGCGGTCGAAGAGGTCGGTGATCCACGCCGATGTCACCGGCCGCCCGAGGACCTCTTCGAGCGCCGCGAGGGAGAGCACGAGTTCGCCCGCGTCACCGCCCGGGGTGCCGAGCACGGGGCCCTCGGCGCGTCCGTCGATGCACGAGACGGTGTTCGACCCGAGCAGCGAGGCCGCGCGCGTCATCACGATCCCGTTGGGGCGGTCGAGGGCCGCGCGCAGCGCCGTCAACGGGTCGGTCGGTGCCTCGGGCGTGGCGGGGCGCGGCGGCGCGGGTGTGGCGGGGGCGCGCACCGTGGGCAACGACGACGCGCGCCACGCGAGCATGCCGCCGGTGAGCGAGGCGACGCGGTGAAATCCCAGGGACCTGAGCTGCTCGACCGCGCGCTCGCTGCGACGACCCGAGCGGCACACCAGCACCACGGGCGCCTGCGGGTCCCAGCGCTCGGCCTGTTGCTCCAGCGCCGCGAGCGGGACCGACTGCGCCACGTCGATGCTCCCCGCCGGGCCATGGAACTCGTCGGGCTCGCGCACGTCGACCACGCGCACGTCGCAGCGGTGCGCGGCGAGCCAGGCGACGTCGACCTCGGGGGTTCCTCCAGGGCTGCGCGGAAAGCTCACGGCCCCGCGGCGCGCGTGGGGATCACACCCCGCGCGAGGCGCCGCCGCGGCGTCGGCCGGGGCGCGCGGCAGGCGGGTGGGAGGGCGCGCGCAGCCGTGCGCCAGCAGCGCCACGATCGCCG
>JBILLI010000358.1:0-7477 GCA_044376155.1 Polyangiales bacterium | reverse complement strand
TCTGTGGGTGACCGCCCCCTGCGGGGGCTCACAGCGGAGCGTCGCGCATGGCGCGACGAGGAGGGTTTCAGGTGCGGGAGATGCGCGCTGCCTGCACGTCCACCGAGGCCATCCATCACCTCCCGTGCGCGCAGCGCACGCGCCTTCGTGAGCCCCCGCAGGGGGCGGTCACTTCCAGACACCGGGTTCAGCCCGCACAGGCCCGAAGGGCCGACCGTGCGGGCGGAGCCGGCGGTTCGAATCCCGATGCACATCCCGGCGCAATCCCTCCCTCACGCACGACGCTCCGCACCATCTCCGTGCGCACGGAGCCGGAACCCCGTGCGCACGGAGATGCGCGTACGGTATGGCGCGATGGCGCGGTATGGTCGGCGCGATGGCGCGGTGTGGTCGGCGCGATGTGCAGCGGGCCGGAGAGTGGATGGGTGGACCGGGATGTGCCCGCCGGCGGCACGAACCGCGTCGTCCACCCCACCCACACCGCGGGAGGCGCCTCCGCATCAGGGGACGTCGCTCGGGGCCCACGATGCCGACAAAGACACCGCAGCGCAGGCACCTGCGCATGAATCACGACCGCTGGTTGCGCATCTCGTGGGTCTGACCCGCGCCTTGTGCCTCTGGTAGGCTCCCGCGCGGGAGTCTCTGCCATGCACGAATCACCGCAGGTGCTGCGCACCGCGCGATTGATCCTGAGCGTTCCGCCGCCCGACCACGCGCCGCAGGTGCTGCGCTTCTACGACGAGAACCGCGCGCACCTCGACCGCTGGGACCCGCCGCGCCCGAGGGATTTCTCCACCGAGGACTTCTGGCGCACGCGCCTCGCGCAGCAGCGAGAGGCCTGCGTCGCGCGCACGCGCTTCAAGTTCTACGTGCGCCTCGCCGACGATCCCGACGGCGCCGTGGTGGGCACCACCAGCCTCGACAACCTCGTCTGGGGTCCGCTCATGGCGTGCACCCTGGGCTACGCCGTGGACCACCGCTGCGTGGGCCGGGGCTTCGCCCGCGAGGCCGCCGCCGAGGCCGTGCGCTTCGCCTTCGACGAGCTCGGGCTGCACCGCGTGGCCGCGGGGTATGACCCCACCAACGAGCGCAGCGCGCGGGTGCTCGACGCGCTGGGCTTCGCCGTCGAGGGCTTCGCGCGGCGCTACCTCTTCGTGGGCGGCGCGTGGCGCGACCACGTGCAGACGGGCAAGGAGAACCCGCGCCTCGTGGTGCCCGACATGGGCTGATCCGGGCGTCGCCCTCGACGGGGAGGGACGCATCGGCTAGTGCTCGTGCACGTATGGGCCGACGACCGTTTGAGAAGTTTCAGGGGCTCGGCAACGACTTCCTCGTGGTCGACGCCGAGCGCTGGCCCGAGGCGATGATGACCCCCGCCCTCGCGCGCGCCCTCTGCGACCGACACCTCGGCGTCGGCGGCGACGGGGTGCTCTGGGTGCAGCGCCTCCACGGATTCGACGGCGCCACCCCGCAGGGCGACCGCCGCGCCGTGCGGCTGGTGATCTGGAACGCCGACGGCACCCGCCCCGAGATGTGCGGCAACGGCGTGCGCTGCGTCGTCGACTGGCTCGCGCACCAGGGCACCCTGCTCGAGGGCGAGACCGTCGCGGTGCACACCGACGCCGGCGTGCGCGCCGCCACCCTGCTTCACCACGGGGCCAACGGGTCCCGCGTGGCGGTGGAGATGGGCGCGATTCGATTGGGGCCCAACGAGATCGTGCGGGTGAACGACGTCGCCACGGAGGTCACCCCGGTGGACGTGGGCAACCCCCACGGGGTGGTCTTCGCGCCCCGCGGCGCGGTCATGGACACGGTCGACGCCGTGCGGGCGCTGGCGGTGTTCCCCCACGGGGTCAACGTCGAGCTGGTGGAGGAGGAGGCCGGCGCCCTGCGCGTGCGGGTGAACGAGCGCGGCGTGGGGTGGACCCGGGCGTGCGGCACCGGGGCCTGCGCCGTGGCCGCGGCGGCCGTGCGGTCGGGCCGGGCGGAGATGGGTCGGGATGTCACCGTGCGCCTCGATGGCGGTGAGCTCATCGTGCGGGTCGCGGAGACCGCCGAGGGGCTCAGCGCGCGCATGACCGGCCCCGTGAGCCGGGTGTTCCAGGGGAGCTGGTGATGAACGCGGCGGGGGCGGTGGGCCACCGAGGGCGATTGGGTGCATTGACACCCCGGCTTTGCACGGCGTAAAGCCCACGGCTCCGATGGGTCCCGGGCGCATCCTGGGGGCCTCGCAGCACGCAACCATTCAGGTCTTGCCGCACAACACATCGCGGCGATCGAGCAGGGAAAGCGACATCCATGGCACGCACGCAGTTCACCTCCGAGTCCGTCAGCGAGGGGCATCCCGACAAGGTCTGTGACCAGGTCTCCGACGCGATCCTCGACGCGATCCTCACGCAGGACCCGACCGCCCGGGTGGCCTGCGAGACCATGGTCAAGACCGGCTTCGTGGCCATCGCCGGCGAGATCACCACCACCGCGCGGGTGGAGTTCCCCGACGTGATCCGCGCGACGGTGAAGGACATCGGCTACACGAGCTCGGAGATGGGCTTCGACGCCACCACCTGCGCGATCTTCACCGCGGTGGAGCGCCAGAGCCCCGACATCGCCCAGGGCGTGACCGAGGGCGAGGGGCTCCACAAGGAGATGGGCGCGGGCGACCAGGGGCTGATGTTCGGCTTCGCCATCAACGAGACGCCCGACCTCATGCCCGCGCCGGTGTACTACTCGCACCTGCTGGTGAAGAAGCTCGCCGAGCTGCGCAAGGCCAGCCGCGTGAACTGGCTGCGCCCCGACGCGAAGAGCCAGGTCACCGTGGAGTACGAAGACGGCAAGCCCGTGCGCGTCGACACCGTGGTGGTCTCGACCCAGCACAGCCCCGAGGCGACGCACGAGGCCATCACCGAGTTCGTGCGCGAAGAGGTCGTGAAGGCGATGATCCCCGCGGCGCTGCTCGACGAGCGGACGCGGTACTACATCAACCCCACCGGGCGCTTCGTGCTCGGCGGGCCGTACGCCGACGCGGGCCTCACGGGCCGCAAGATCATCGTCGACACCTACGGCGGCATGGGCCGCCACGGCGGCGGCGCGTTCTCGGGCAAGGACCCCTCCAAGGTCGACCGCAGCGCGGCCTACTACGCCCGCTACATCGCGAAGAACATCGTTGCCGCGGGCCTCGCGCACCGGTGCGAGGTGCAGATCGCGTACGCCATCGGCGTGGCCCGCCCCGTGGGCGTGTACGTGCAGACCTTCGGCACCAGCGCGATCCCCGAGGAGCGCATCGCGGGCTACGTGCTCGAGAAGTTCGACATGCGCCCCAAGGCGATCATCGAGCAGCTCGACCTCCTGCGCCCGATCTACCGCCCCACGGCGGCCTACGGCCACTTCGGCCGCCCGGAGTTCTCCTGGGAGCGCACCGACCGCGCCGCCGAGCTCCGCGACGCCCTCGCGCGCTGATCCCCACTTTCCCTCGCTGCCCGCGCGGGGTACATCCCACCCCGCGCATGGACTCCGACGCCCCCCCCGAGACGGACTCTCCGGCACCGCCCCGGGGCCTCCGCGCCGCGCCCACCTTCACGGGCCTCGCGGCGATGTTCTCCGCGCAGGTCGCGCAGGCATCGATCAGCGCCTACCGCCGCGTGCTTGATCCCCCCCACGACCTCAACGGGGTGTGGGCGCAGGCCGTGATCCGCGCGGCGCAGGAGCAGCGGCAGGTGGCGGTGGCGCGGGAGCTCGCGGCGCTGCTGCTGGCGATCCTGTTGTTCATCGCCTCGGCGCGGGTGGTGCTGCGCGCGCCGGGCGCGGGGTGGCTGTGGCGGCAGGCGCTGGTCGCGCAGCTCGTGCTCGCGGGGAGCACCGTGTGGGTCGAGCGCTTCATGGCCCCCGCGCGACGCCGCGCGTTCTTCGAGGCCGCCCGCGTCGCCGTGGGGCCCGTGCAGCCGCTGTCGGGCACGGCCTCGCTGGAGGAGACCCTGCGGGCGCTGCTGGCCTTCTCGGGCGCCGTGCCGGTGCTCTGGTGCGCGGTGGTGGCGCTGCTCGTGGCCTACGCGTTCCGCCCCCGGGTGCGCGCGTTCACGGGCTGATCGCGCCGCGAAAATTTCTCGACGCGCGCGGCCCTTGTGGACCGCCGTGGGGTTGTGTTGAGGTAGTCGAATCCCAGGCGACGGCGCGGCGACGCGCGACATGCGCCCGGGGGTCCCAACGATCCATCCGAGTGCGACGGAGGTGCGGCGGTGTCTCACGAAGTCCAGGGCCGAGTGGTGTGTGACGTGTGCGGGGCCGCCGAGGCGCGGCTGGTGCAGTGGAAGGGCTTCGCCACGCTGTGCCCGCTGCACGCCAAGGTCGTCGCGGGGATCCTCCCGAAGCCGCAGAGCGTGAAGGAGATCCGCGCGCTCTTCCCCGCGCGCGTGGTGGCCGCGACGCGCCGGGGCAAGGCCGCGTAGCGCGTTGACGTCCCCGCGCTCCCGCTGCCACCCTCAGCGGCGATGAGCGAGCGCGCGGTGAACGACAGCGTGATGGTGATGTACGGCCTCCTCGCCGGGGGCGCGCGGCTGCTGCTGCCGCCGGTGGTGGACCTGCCCGTGGTGCGCATCCTGCGCACGGCGATGGTGGAGCGCCTCGCGCGGGCCCACGGGGTGACCCTCACCGCGGGGGCGCGGCGCATCCTCGTGGACATCGAGCAGAACAGCACGATCCGCGGCAACGTCACCCAGGGCATGCGCTGGGCGGTGGAGCGGCTCATCCCGGGCGGGCGCTTCTTCGACGCCGGGGCGAACCTCTTTCGCACCTGGGGCACCGGGGTGCTCCTGCACCGTTACCTCACCGAGCACCGCGCGCAGAAAGACCCCGTGCTCTCGGAGATCGAGGCCGAGCGTGTGCGCGCGGGGCTCCGCGCGGCGCTGGTGGTGCTCGACAACGAACAGGCCCGCTCCTTCGTCGACGAGGTGATGCTCCCCGTGCGCACCGTGGACCACGAGGCCCGCGGGCTCTCGCGCGTGGAGCGCTGGGGCGAGGCCGTGGCCGCCACCATCGCGGAGATGCCCGTGGCGTGGCTCGACGCGGCCGAGCGCACCTTCGTCGAGAACGTGCAGAAGTATCGCTGATGGCGGGGCTGTTGATCCTGGGCGCGGGGGGGCACGCGAAGGTGGTCGCCGAGGCCGCGCTGGCCACGGGGCGCTGGGGCGAGGTGGCCTTTCTCGACGACCGCTTTCCCTCGCTGCGCGAGGTGCTGGGATGGCCCGTGCGGGGCGTGCTCGCCGACGCGCCCGCGCACCGCGCGCGCTACCCCGAGGCGGTGGTGGCCATCGGGCACGCGCGCACCCGGCTGCGTGTGCAGAACGACCTGCGGCGCAACGAGTTCGTTCTCCCCGTGGTGGTGCACCCGACGGCCTGGGTCTCGCCCAGCGCGTCGCTCGGCGAGGGCACGGTGGTCTTCGCGCAGGTCGCGGTGAACGCGAGTGTGCGCGCGGGCGCGGCGTGCATCTTGAACACCGGGTGCTCGGTGGACCACGACGCGGTGTTGGGCGACGGCGTGCACGTGTGCCCCGGCGCGCGCGTGGCGGGCGAGGTCACCGTGGGCGACGCGACGTGGCTGGGCATCGGGAGCAGCGTGATCCAGCGGGTGCGCGTGGGCGCGGACGTGACGGTGGGCGCGGGCGCGGCGGTGGTGCGCGACCTGCCCGACGGGGTCACCGCGGTGGGCGTGCCCGCGCGGGCGCGGCGGTAGCGAGGGGGGAGGGCCGCGGCGAACGGCCCTCCGCGAGGGGGGTCAGTCGGGGGTGCAGCCCTGCAGGTCCCAGGTGGTGGGCGAGGGCTGGTTGTCGCCGCAGGTGCAGGGCATGTGGCCGCAGTAGGTGCGGCCGGCGGTGTGGTTGGCGCAGTCGTAGTTGTCGTAGCCGGTGCGCCAGGCGATGAAGCGCCAGGAGTTGCAGGCGTTGCAGTTGGAGCCCTCGGAGGCCCCCAGGAGGCAGATGCCGCCGGTGATCTGCTGCGAGGGGAAGCTGCGCACGAAGGTGGCGCCGCTGCCGAAAATCGCGATGCAGTGGTCGCGCGCGACCTGCGAGCAGGGGCGCACGCCGGTGCAGACGCCGTTCTGGCAGGTGGTGCCGCCGGTGCACGCGCGGTTGCACGCGCCGCAGTGGGCGTTGCTGCTGCGCAGGTCGATCTCGCAGCCGTCGCCCGCGCTGTTGTTGCAGTTGCCGAAGTTGGTGTTGCAGGCGCCGACGCCGCAGGTGCCGCCGAGGCAACCCGCGACCGCGTTGGCGGGCGTCGAGCAGACGGTGCCGCAGGTGCCGCAGTTCGACGTGCTGGAGAGCAGGTTCGCCTCGCAGCCGTCGCTCGAGTTGTTGTTGCAGTTCCCGAAGCCCGAGTTGCAGGCGCCGGGCACGCAGGTGCCGTTGCTGCACGCGCGGGTGCCGTTGGGGTAGCTCGGGCAGGCGAGGCCGCAGGTGCCGCAGTTGTCGGGGTCCTGCCGGGTGTCGACGCAGCTCGAGTTGCACGCGACCTGGGGCGAGGGGCACGAGAGCACGCAGGTGCCGCCGCTGCACGCGCGGCCCGCGGGGCAGACGTTGCCGCAGGCGCCGCAGTTGGCGGGGTCGTTGCGCGCGTCGACGCAGCGTCGCGAGGACCCTGAGCCGCAGAGGGTCTCGCCCGTGCGGCAGGCGCACGCGCCGCTCGCGCAGGTGAGGTTGTTGGGGCAGACCACGCCGCAGGCGCCGCAGTGGTTCAGGTCGGTCTGGGTGTCGCGGCAGGTGCCCGCGCAGTTCGACTGCCCGCTGGGGCACACGAGGGTGCAGGCGCGGTTCACGCAGAGCAGCCCCGACGCGCAGACGTTGCCGCAGGCGCCGCAGTTGCGCGGGTCGACCTGCAGGTCGCGGCAGGTGCCCGAGCAGTCCGTGAGGCCCGAGGCGCACGACAGGCGGCAGGCGCCCGCGACGCAGAGCTGTCCGGCGGCGCAGACGTTGCCGCAGGCGCCGCAGTGGTTCACGTCGTTGCTGAGGTCGCGGCAGGCCCCCGCGCAGTCAGACTGCCCCGAGGGACAGCTCGTCGCGCAGGCGCCGCCGGTGCAGATCTGCCCGGTGGGGCAGACGCGGCCGCACATCCCGCAGTTGGCGCGGTCGCTCTGCAGGTCGCGGCAGGTGCCCGAGCAGTTGGTCTGCGTGCTGAGGCACGAGACCTCGCAGGCGCCGTTGTTGCAGATCTGCCCGCCGGGGCAGGTGACGCCGCAGCCGCCGCAGTTCAGGCGATCGGTGCGGGTGTCGCGGCAGACGCCCGAACAGTTGGTGAGCCCGGTGCTGCACGAGACCTGGCACATGCCCGCGGAGCACACCTGCCCGCTGGCGCACGCGCGGCCGCACGCTCCGCAGTGGTTGTTGTCGGTGAGCAGGTCGCGGCAGACGCCCGTGCAGTTGGTGAGCCCCGCGCCGCACGAGACCTGGCACACGCCCGCGGAGCAGAGCTGCCCGCTGGCGCACGCGCG
>JBILLI010000357.1:0-7499 GCA_044376155.1 Polyangiales bacterium | reverse complement strand
AGCGACTGCTCCAGCATCTCCGCCTCGAGGATCACCACCTGCAGCGGGGTGTTGATCTCGTGCGCGACGCCCCCCGCGAAGAGCGCGAGGCTGGCGACCCGGGTCTCGCGCTCCCTGGCCGCCGAGTCGCGCGCGCGCACCCACTCGGTGACGTCGAAGTGCGTCCCGGTGAAGCGCACCGGGCGCCCGTCAGCGTCGCGCCCCGAGATGCGCCCGCGGTCGAGGATGTGCACCCACGACCCGTCGGCGTGCCGCATGCGGTGGGTGTTCTCGTAGCGCGGCGTGCGGCCCTCGATGTGCGCGGCGATGTCGCGGTAGCACCCGTCGATGTCATCGGGGTGCACCCGCTCGCGCCACGTGTCGAGGTGCATCGGGGTGACCACGTGGTCGAGCCCGAGCATCTCGCACCAGCGGCGGTCGAACTGCACGGCGTTGTCGCGCAGGTCCCAGTCCCAGATGCCGAGGCCGGCGCCTTCGAGGGCGAGGTCGAGCCGGTCGAGAAGCTCCTCGTGGGTCGGATGGTCGAGGAACTCACGCAGCCGCCGCACAGGATCCTCCCCGATGATGGTCTCGCCCCGAGTGTTCATCGTATCGCGGTTCCTTCATCCTGCCACAGCGCCGACGATGGTGGCAAACGACCGAGTGCGCAACACCTCCATGGAGACCCCCACCGCGGCCGAGACCTCGGACTCTCGGAGCGCGCCGCAGTCGATGCCGCGGAGGAAGAAGCCCAGGATCGCCTGCGCGGTGGCGGCGTCGTCGAACACGTTGCCGCAGCGCCGGGCCTGCGCGGCCTGAGAAACGAACGACCGCAGCCGCCGCACGCTCTCGTCCATGCCCCCGAGGAAGTGCACGTAGAGCGTGGCATATCGGGAGACGAGCTGGTTGGGGTGCAGGTCCCAGCCCTGGTGGATGCCCAGGGAGAGCGCGCGTCGCACGTCGTCGCTGGCCTTGTGCCACGCGTCGCGCAGCGCGAGCTGGTTCTCGCGGCGCTGGTCCTCGGTGAGGGTCGCGCCCGGGGCGGGGCGGTGCTTGCCCACGGGCAGGGTGGTGGTGGCGCCGTCGACCACGCGCACCCCGGTGCCCGCGAGGGCGAGCTGCATCCAGAGCCGCGCGAGCTCACACAGCGGGTGCCCCAGGGACTGCGACGACGCCGCCACCCCGACGCTCGCGGTGAGGTCATACGCCCCGAGGTGCATCGCCTCGCAGCGGCCGTCGCACGCGTCGAGCAGCGCGCCGATGGTGACCTCCCCGCGGGCGCTGAGCAGGGCCGGGGTGGTCTCGATCATCAGCTCCATGCGCAGGGTGCCCCGGCGCAATCCGTGCCCGCGCTCCACGACGTCGAGCACCTTCGCGAGGGCGGCGGCGTGGGCGGGGCTCTGCACCTTCGGCAGGGTGATCAGAAAGCGCTCGGGCAGCGCCCCCTCGCTGTTCTCGAGGAGCGAGGCGACCACGAGGTCCAGCGTGCGCAGGGCGCGGGCGCGGGTGTCGGGGCCCAGCGCGCGCACGCGAATGCCGATCCACGGCGGGAGCGTGTCGAGGCGCATCCCGTGGGCGAGCTCGGCGCCGAGGGCGATGGCGTGGCGGTCTTCTTCCTCGTCGGGGCGCACGCCGTAGCCGTCTTCGAAGTCGACCCGCAGGTCTTCGACGGGCTGTCGCAAGAGCTTCTCGCGCACGCGGTCGTGCACGCGCCGCACAAGGTCGTTGGGGAGCCCCGAGAGGTCGAAGGCGTGGGCGAACTGCGCGGCGTCCCAGAGGTGCTCGTCCATCGCGCGGAGGGCCACCTCGGAGACCCGGCGGGTGAGGTCCGCGCGAAAGAGATGGGCGCCGCCGTAGAGCGTGTGCACCGGCGTGCGCGCGCCGCTCTCGCCCACGGACCAGCGGGCGACGTCGCGGTCGGCCTCATCGAGCAGCGCCCTCGTCGGGCCGAGGGCCTCCGCGGTCAGCAACGTCTTCATCGCCGCGGTGATGTACCACCGTCTCCGGGGGTCAGGAACGCATCCAGAACACCGTGAAGGCGTCGCCGCCGTCTTCGGGGTCGGCCGCGCGGCTGCGGGTGATGTACGGCGAGCGCCCGAGGTGCTCCCGCACCGCGGATTTCAAGACCCCGGTGCCGTGCCCGTGGAGCACGAAGCCCGAGGTCCCCCCGTCGCCGTAGAGCCGGTCGAGGAAGGCGTCGATCATCCCGAGGGCGTCATCCACCCGGAGCCCCCGCACGTCCGAGGTGTTCGACTCGGTGCGCAGCGGGCGCAGGGTGTCACCCGCGACGTCGTAGGGCGCCGGGGCCTTGCGCGGGCCGCGCGACGCGCTCGGATCGGGCGCCTCGTCCTCGCGGAGCTCGACCACGAATTCGGCCGCGTTCACGAAGAGCTTGAGCGGGCCCGCGGCGACCCTGGCCTGGTCCCGGGTGCGCTCCAGCACCTCCACCGAGGCGTTGAGCCGGGGCACCCAGAGCCTCGCCCCGGGAACGACCTCTTCGTCCCGTGCGGGGCGGCGCGTGGGCGCGGCGGTGGCCTTCGCGGCCTCAAGCCCCCGGCCGATGTCTCCGCCCACGCTGGTGCGCGCCGCGGCCTGGTTCACCGCGCGCTCGGCCTCGCGCACCGCGGCCTCGTCGATCTTCTTGCGGCGCACGGCGATCTGCGCGGCGCGCACCTCCTCGCGGGCCTTGCGAATGAGCTCCAGGAGCTCGGCGCCCTCGCGGGTGAGCCGCTGCTGCTCGCGGGCGCGCAGGGCGTTGCGCTCGGCCTCGAGCTCGGCGCGGAGCCGGGCGATGTTGCGGGCCTCGTCCTCGGCGGCGGCGCGGGCCATGCGGGCGGCGCGCTCCTCGTCCTGGAGGCGGCGCACGACGTCTTCGCGGGAGCCCGCGTGCTCGGGGAGGAGGCCGCGCGCGCGGTCGACCACGTCGAGGGGGATGCCGTAGCGCTGCGCCACCGCGAGCGCCGACGACGCGCCGGGGATGCCCAGGGTCACCGCGAAGGTCGGGGACATGGTGTGCAGGTCGAAGCCCACCGAGGCGTTCTCAAAGCGCACGTCGCGCACCGCGAGGGTCTTGAGGAGCTCGTAGTGCGTGGTCACGGCCACGGCCGCGCCGCGGGCCGCGAGGTGTTCGAGCACCGCGGCGGCGAGGGCCGCGCCCTCTTCGGGGTCGGTGCCGCCGGCGAGCTCGTCGAGGAGCACCATGGCCCCCTGCCGCACGCCCACGAGCACCTCGGCGAGGTTGGTGACGTGCGCGCTGAAGGTCGACAGGTTGCGCGCGAGGGACTGATCATCCCCCACGTCGCAGGTGATGGGGTCGAACCACCCCACGCGGGAGCCTTCGCGCACGGGCAGCGGGAGCCCCGCGCGGACCATCATCGCCGCGAGCCCGAGGGTCTTGAGGGCCACGGTCTTGCCGCCCGCGTTGGGTCCGCTCACCACCAGCACGCGCCCGGCGCGGAGGGTGAGGTCGTTGGGCACCACGGGGGTGCCCGCGAGGGCCAGCAGCGGGTGCCGCGCGGCGCGCAGCTCGATGACGGGCTCGCTGTCGACCTCCACGGTGACGGCCTGGAGCTCGTCGCCGAAGCGCACCACCGCGCTGAGCAGGTCGGCCATGACGCACGCGTCGTGGGCGGCCTCGACGGACTCCACGTCCCGTCGCACGCGCTCGCTGAGCTCGGCGAGCACCCGGGCCTCTTCGCGCTCGAGCTCGGCCATGTGCACCTTGAGCTGGTTGCCCAGGGCCACCACCGGGCGCGGCTCGATGAAGAGCGTCGCGCCCGAGCCCGACGACCCGTGCACGATGCCCGGCACGTGGAGGTGGGAGTCGGAGCGCACGGGGATCACGTAGCGGCCGTCGCGCAGGGTGTAGAAGCGGTCCTGCAGCACGGCGGCGTAGCGGGACATGAACTCTTCGAGGCGCTGCACCACGCGGGCGCGAAACTCGTGCACGCGGCGGCGGGCCTGGGCGAGGTCGGCGCTGGCGCGGTCGGCGAGGGAGCCGTCGGGGTCCAGCGCGTGGTCCAGCGCGCCGAGGACCTTGTCGAGCGAGGGATCGCTCTGCAGCGCCTCGGCCACGGCGGGCGCGACCTCGCGGTGCGCGTTGGCGAAGCGCCGGTGGGTGTGCGCGGTGCGCAGCATCTCCCGCACGCCGTGGAGCTCGTGGGAGGTCGCGTCGGCGTCCTTGGCGATGCGCGCGAGGCACTCCCGCACGTCGGGCAGCGGCCCCTGGGGGATGGGCTCCCCGACGCCCTGGAGCGTCATCGCCTCGCGGGTGCGGGCGAGTCGCGCGCGAGCGTCGGCGATCTCGGTCGCGGGGGTCATCGCCAGGGCCACGGCGCGGGCCTGGGCGCTCTGGCAGCGCGCGCCGAGGTGCGCGAGGAGCTGCGGCCATTCGAGGTCGTGGGCGGTCTTGTCAGCGGTACTCATGGCAGAGGATCCGTTCGCGTCGCTGCGAGGTGGCGGGCACCGAGCGTCGCGGGGGTGATGAGGATGGGCAGGGAGGTGGGAGGAGCCGTGGCCGCGCAGGACGCGCCAGAAAGAGCGCGGGAGAGGTACTCCAGCTCTCCTGCGCGCGCAAGCGGGGGGCGCGCTCAGGGCAGCGCGCGGGTGCGTCGCAGGACGTCGAGGGTCTGCGAGAGGGCGGCGCTGTCAGCGACCGCGAGACCCGCGCGTTGATCCGTCGTGAGGGTCACGCCGAGGAGCTCACACGTCGCCGCGATGGCCTCACGCAACGCGCCGCGGCGGCCCTCCTCGCGGCCCTCCTCGCGGCCCTCCTCGCGGCCCTCCTCGCGGCCCTCCGCACGCACGGCCTCAAGGCTCGCGAAGCCCTTGCGCTGCAGGAGGTTTCGCAGCGTGACCTCGTGCGCGGCGTCGCGGTCGTAGAGCGCCTCCACGGGCACGGGGTTCTGCAGCACGCCGGGCGCCGTGAGCTCCTGCCCCGGGTGCACGAGGCGCATGGGCGCGCCGCGCTCGTAGACCTCCACCCGCCGCGGCCCCGTGAGCCGCACGACCCAGAGGTACTGGGTGCCCGCGCGCTGGAGGTCGTCGATCTTCTCCTTCAGCTCGTGCTCGTCTTGCCCCACGCTGGCGTACTCGATGGCGAGCGGAGGCACGCCCTTGACCCACCCCGGGCGCTCCGCGAAATCGCCCGCCGCCACGTCGGGCGCGCGCATCGTGAGGGGCGAGAGCTGAAAGCCCGTGTCGACCCCCGCGCTCTTCACCTTGGGATCCGAGTCGATGACCTGAAAGCCCCGGCCGTTGGGGCCGCCGCCGTCACCGCCGGTGGGCGCGCAGAACACCGCGTGCCCGTTGGCGATCTCGTAGGGGTCGCCGGACTGGATTTGTTCAGGCCGAAACGGCCCACTGCCCATCTGCCTGCGCGCGCCCGTCGACATGCCCGAGACGCTAGCACGACGCTCACGGCGTGAGCCGCGCGAGGCCGATGCGGCGGGGTGTGCCCTCGCCGATCCACGCGACCACCGCGGTGCTCTCCAGCGCGGCCACGCGGTAGTGCGTGGCGGCCTCGGGCGACCGCGTCACGGGGCGGGGCGTGGTCACGCGCATGAGCGGGAGGGCGTTCTCGCGCACGAGGTCCAGACGTCCCGACGCGCCCGTGCGGCCGGTGTGTGTGCCCAGCAGCACGGCGAGGTCTTCGCCCACCGCGGCGACCGGCGCGACGTTGAAATACCGCGAAGAACTCAGGGGCGAGGCGAAGGTGCGCACCGGGCCCGCGAGGGCGCCCGCGGGGCTGAGCTCGGCGAGGTGCACGGCGAGGGTCGCGCCGCCGAAGTCTGCCCAGGTCATCGCCGCGCGGGTGCCGCTCCCGACCACCTGCGGGTACTCCGTGTCGCTCCCCGCGGGGCGCTGCGGCGCGCCCACGGAGAGGTCGAGGCCCACGCGCACGACCTCCACGCCGCGCACGCGCATGGCCACGAGCCACCCGTCGCCCGCGAGCGTCGCGCTGCCGTACTCGGGCTCGGTGACGTCGGTGAAGAGCGTGGCCTGCGTGCGCGTCACCGCGCCCTCGGGCGAGGCCCGCACGGCGCGCGTCGTCACCCCCACGGTGTACACCAGCAGCGCGTCGCCCGCGGGGCCCGGCGCGAGCAGCGGCGCGTACCCCTCGGTGATCGTAGCCCCTTGCGCGGCAAGGGTTCCGTCGGGGTTCAGGGGGTTCAGACGCACGCCGTCCGCGGTCTCGACGGCGAGCAGAAAGCCCGCGCGGGTGGCGGTGAGGGCGACGCGGCGCGCGCCCGCGAAGCCCGCGCAGGGGGTGCTGCGAACGACGTTGAGCGCGCGGTCGAAGAGGGCCACGCCGACGTGGGTGGTGCCCTCGACCCACGCGAGCGCGACGCGGTCGCCGCGCACCGCGAGGGCGAGGTCCTGCGCGTTGAGGGAGGTGACCTCGGCGCGCCCGCAGACGCCTCGCGCCTCGGGGTCGGCGCAGGCGTCGCAGGCGCGGGTGTCGTGGCCGCAGGCGCCGTCGCATCCCAGAACGCCGCCGCGGTAGCCCAGCGAGGCGCAGGTGACGGCGCCGAGGTCCGCGCCGTCGCAGGCCTCGGTGACCTCGGTGCAGCACACGCCCGCGTCCCAGGGCGGCGGTGGACCGGCGTCGATGCCCGGCCCTCCGCGGCCGCACGGGTTGCACTGCATGCACCGGTCGCGCACGCCGTTGCCGCAGGTGGTCGCGGGGCACACGGCGGTGCGCGCGGGGGGCTCGACCCGGCAGGTGCCCGCGTCGTCAGCGGAGGCATCGCCAGGGAGGTCCTCGAAGACCAGCGGGACGTCGGTGGCGGCGCGGTCGTCGCGGGGCACATCGCCCGGGACGTCCGGGCTCACCGCGTCGGTCGGCACATCCTGGCCCAGGGCGCCGTCGGCGGTGTTCGTCGACGTGGTGACCGCGCACGCGGGGATCGCGGCGCCGAGCAGGAGCAGAGCACCGAGGGGACGGTTGCGTGCGCGCATGATGGGGAGGGTTCAGCACGACGCGGGCCAGCGGACGCGATTCGGGGTTGACCCGGGCCGCGCAGGCTTGCTCCGATGGCGCACGCGGCGCGCTCGCCGCGCGGAGGATGCGGCACATGACGGTTCGTTGGAGTTCGAGGGCCCTGGTCGCCGCGCTGGTGCTCGGCGCGGCGTGCAGCCCGGGCGCTGGTGGCGGCGGCGGGCCGGGGATCGACGCGGGCACCCCGGGGACCGACCTCGGCGCGCGGTCGGACCTCGGCGCGCGCGAGGGCGGCGCGGCGTGCGGCGCGGCGACGACGTGTGGGACGTGCAGCGCGATGGGCCCCTGCGGCTGGTGCGGGCGCACCGGGCGATGCCTGGAGGGCGGGTCGACGGGCTCCGCGGACATGTCGTGCACCGGCGCGGACTGGGCCTTCCTCGCGTCGCGCTGCGGCCCTGACGGCGGCGTGCTGCCGCCCGTGGACGCGGCCGCGCAGTGCGCCATGGCGACGAGCTGCAGCACGTGCAGCGCGATGGGCCCCTGCGGCTGGTGCGGGCGCACCGGGCGCTGCATGCAGGGC
>JBILLI010000356.1:0-7552 GCA_044376155.1 Polyangiales bacterium | reverse complement strand
GCCCAGAAGAGGTCTTCTTTCGGGGTGTGCAGCGAGAGGTAGGTCTCCTGGAGCGCGTCGAGGGTCGCGGCGAGGGTGCTCATGACGCCGCGGAGACTACCACCGCCGGGCGCTCACGGGTCGGCGTACCCGCGCTGCACCCAGCGGGTCGCGAGGGCCGGGCTGAGCTTCGTGGAGGCGAGCACGCGGGAGCGCCCGAGGCACTGCCCCGCCGGGTCCCACGCGCTGAGCACCGCGTGCGGATCGTCGTCATCGGGCACCACGTCGAGGTCGACGCGCACCGGCAGCCCCGCGTCGTCGCTCACCGACACGCTCTTGTGGAGCTGCGCGCGCCGCTGGTGCTCGTGACGCTGCAGCACCTCCGTCGCGGTCTTCACCAGCGTGTTGAACGCGTTGCGGTCCAGGGGCTTCGGGTTCTTCTTGTCGCGCCCCATGGTCCACGGGCCCACCAGCGCGGGCTCGGCCTCGCCGTCTTTGAGCATCTCCACGGCCCAGCCGTCGTCGTCGTCGTTGGGGATCACCCGGGCCTTCCACCCGTCCTCGTGCCAGAGCCGCGGGTTGCGGATCGCCTCGCCGTTCTGTTCTTCGGTGCTCACCGTCGGTTCTCCCTGCATGACGGCACCACTCTAGGTGAGCCTGGGCGGATGTCCAGGTGCGGGTGACACGTTATGACCGCCATCGCCGCGCTTGACCTCCGCCGTGAAGGCAATAGGGTCCGCGGGAATATTCGCGGCGCGGCCGTGGGGCCGGTACCGAGGTGCGGAGATGACACACGTGGGAATGAGCTTGCTTCGATGCGTCGCCCTCGCGGCGATGATGGGCTGTGCAGCGCGCGCGGGCGGCGGGGTGTTCATCCCGCCCGACGACGAAGACGCGGGCTCCACGACGGGCCCTGACGTCGTCAACCCGGCGACCGACACGGGCGGCGCGACCGCGTGCACCCCGCCGGAGTTCAACTGCAACGGCCGCTGCGCGAACCTCCTCACCGACAGCGCGAACTGCGGCATGTGCGGCCGCGCGTGCCCCGGCGGCAGCGCGTGCAGCGCCGGCACCTGCGTGACCTCCCCCGCGTGCCAGGCCCCTCGCATGACGTGCGGCGGCGCCTGCGTCGACGTGACCACGAGCACCGCGCACTGCGGCGCCTGCGGCAACGCCTGTGCGTCGGGGCAGAGCTGCGTGGGCGGCGCGTGCATGGGCGGCGGCGGCTGCCCCGGGGGCCAGACCTCGTGCGGCGGCACCTGCGTCGACACCCGTACCAACGCGCAGAACTGCGGCCTCTGCGGCATCGCCTGCGCCGGGGGGCAGACCTGCGCCAACGGCGCCTGCGTCGGCGGCCAGGCCTGCATCGCGCCGCGAATGATGTGCGGCGCCGACTGCGTCGACGTGCTCAGCTCGCCCCAGCACTGCGGCTTCTGCAACCGCGCCTGCGCCGCGGGACAGACCTGCAACAGCGGCACCTGCACGGGCGGCGGCGGCGGCTGCACCGCGCCCAACATCTCCTGCGGCGGCGCCTGCGTGAACCCGCTGAACAACGCGCAGAACTGCGGCTCGTGCCTCAACGCCTGCGGCGCGGGGCAGTCGTGCGTCAACGGCGTGTGCTCGGGCGGCGGCGGCGGGGGCGGCGTCGCGGGGCGCAGCTGCTCCGGCGTAACCGACACCTCGTGCGGCACCGCGCTCGAGTGCGCCAACGTCGGCGGGCAGTTCACCTGCACCGGCGGGTGCCTGCAGAACACCTCGCAGACCAACGAGCGCGGCCAGTGCGGCGGCGGCTCGTCCACCTGCCTCACGCTCGACGCGATGACGGGCGACGGCTTCTGCACGGCGTCGTGCGTCGCGGGCGGCGGCACCTGCCGCGCGGGCACCGCGTGCACCACCCGGAGCCTGCAGCTCGTCACGCCCGACACCGCCGGGTGCTTCCCCTTCTGCCGCACGAACTCGCACTGCGCGCCGGGCAGTGTCTGCAACGTGCGCACGGGCTTCTGCGGCCCGACGGCCGCGAACCTCACGCGCCTCCCCGATGGCACCCCCTGCAACCCCACGATCACCGAGACGCCGCCCGGCGAGACCGCCCCGCGCAACACCCAGTGCCGCGGCGTGTGCTTCCGCACCTCGGCCACCGTGATGAGCCAGGGGATCTGCGGCAGCCTGATCAACCTCACCGAGACCACCACCTGCCCCGACCCCGGCGTGGGCGCACGCGGCAGCATGACCGACGAGATCGGCATCTGCGTCTACCGCGACTGCACCCGCAACGCCGACTGCGGCACCACCCTGCGCTGCGTCTACCCCGAGCGCAACAACGTGCCCGATCGCACGCTCACGCCGATCTGCAACTACACCACCGCAGCGCAGCCCACGGGCATCCCGTGAATTGATGGGAGATCGGGGCGCGGCCCTGGCGGCGCCCCGGTCCGTGGCTATCGCGCGTACTCCGCGATCATCGCGTTCATCGCCCAGGTCTCCGCCGCGCGCAGCGCGCCGAACGAGACCCCCATGCCGTCAGACTTCACCCACCGCACCGTCGCGCGCACCGTCACCGGCTGTGCCAGCGCCGGGAGGTGGAGCTCGAAGTCGTGCTCCGCGCCGAAGGGCAGCGGGCGCGCGCACTCGATGAACATCCCGCCCAGCGAGAGGTCGCGGGAGCGGGCCTCGACGCGCGCGCCGTCCTGCGCGTAGAAGACCTTCAGCCGTGCCGGGACCCGTACGTGCGCGCGCTTCTCTCTCTCCACGACGCCATCACCTCGACTATGCTCTCGGGGTACCGCGCGCCGCACCCCGACACGCGGGGTCCGTTCGGCGCGCGAAGGACTCATCGGAGTAACGGTGTCTGTCATCAAGGTCAACCGCCAACCGCGCGCCGGGGACGTGCCCGCCCCCCTCGTGGCCGGCGTCTTCGCGCTGCTCGTGGCGATGTTCCTCCCGATGGCCCAGCGTACCCCCGTGTTCCCCACGGAGCTCCCGGTCCTGCGCGACGCGCCCCGGGCCGTGCGCGACGAGCACCGCGCCGCCCTCGCGCTGCCCGCGCCGCCCGCAACGCCGCAGGTCCTCACGGCCTGGCGCGCGCTCTCCGAGGTCACCGCGCGGCGCGACGAGTCGGGCTTCGTCGCCGCCCAGCACCTCTTCGCCACCCGCATCGCCGAGGCCACGCTGCACGCCCGCCCCGCCGAGCGCGCCCTCGCGGCCCGGGCGCTGCAGTCGTTTCTCGACGCGTCTCACCGCGGCGACGACACCGATGCCACCGTGCGCCTCGCCGCCCGCCATCACCTCGCGGGGCCTGACGCCACCCCGACGGCCACCGACGCCGCCCGCACCGCGTGGTTCCTCATGCGCTGGGAGCGCATGGCCCTGCCCACCCCCGCCCAGGGCGAGGTCGAGCCCCTGCTCGACACCCTCGGCCGCCTCCCCCGCGCCGCGCAGATCGCCTTCGCCGCCTGGGCGCTGCGCGCGACCTGCGCGGAGATCCTCGGCGACGGGGGGCGACGGGGCGTGCGCGGCGCCCGCGACTGCGCGCGGCTCCGGCGTGACATGGTGGGCGTGGCCCGCGGCGCCGACCCCCGCTACCCCACCGACGAGGCCCTCGCCGCCACCGACATGCTCCTCGCCGCGGGGCTCCTGCGACACGTCGACCCCGCGCGACGGGTGATGCTCGGCGTCCCCGACGAGCGCGACGAGACCTCCCTGCGGCAGGCCCGCGACGAGGCCGCCGAGGCGCTGCAGCGCGCGCTCCTCCGTTATGACACGCTCCGGGCGCACCCCCGTCGGCTCCTCCAGCGCCACCAGATGGCCGCCCTGGAGGCCCTCGCGTCGCTGCCGTGAGGGCGTGCGCACGCCGGGCGTGATAGACCCGTTGAGCCCGTGAAGCGACGACCTCCGGAGGAGCCCCCGATCTCGCTCGTCGGCCGACGCCCGAGGCTGCGCGCCGTGCCCGCACCCACGCCGCCGCCGCCGCCGCCGGACTACGCGCTGCCGACCGCGCCGCCCCCCGACGTGACCCTCTCCGTGCCCTCCGTGGCCGTGCTCCGCGCGCGTCCCGACGCCGACCTCGAGGGGATGGTGGGCCACCTCGTGCGCGCCATCGCGATGCGGGGCGGCCGCGCGGCGCTGCTGTGGTCCGAGCGCACCGACGCGCTGGAGCCCGGGGTGGTCACGGTGGCCGAGAGCGAGGCGCTCTTCCCCGACGCGCTGCGCGAGGCCGCGGGCGCGTCGCACCTCCGCCGCATCGCGCACCTCGGTCTCGGAGGCGAGGAGAGGGCCGTCGCGCTGCTCCAGGCCTCCCTGGGCGCGTGCACCCACGCGATCGTCGACGGGCGGCTGCTCTCGGCGCTGCGCCCGACGCTCGGGGTGCTGGTGACGGGCGACGGCTTCGGCGACGACCCCGCCTTCGTCGCCGCCGCGCGTCCGCGCTGCGACACCGAGGTCTACGCGCCCAGCGACGCCATCGCGACCGCGCTGCTCCGCGCGCTCGACCGCCGCGCGTACTAGACTCTCGCGCAGATGCACCTCTCGGTCTTCGACATGTTCAAGCCGGGCATCGGCCCGTCGAGCTCTCACACCGTCGGCCCCATGCGGGCCGCCCGACGCTTCGCCGAAGGGCTGCGCGAAGGGCCCCGCTGGGACGACATACGCGAGGTGCGCGCCGTGCTCTACGGCTCCCTCGCGCACACCGGCAAGGGCCACCACACCGACCACGCCGTGGTCCTGGGGCTCGAAGGAGATGACCCCGAGACCGTCGAGACCGACGGCATCGCCGCGCGCGTGGCCGCGGTGACCGCCCGCGGCGTGGTGCGCCTGCTCGGCCTGCGCGACGTGACCCTCTCGCCCGAGCGCGGGGTGGAGTTCGCGAGGGGTGAGCCGCTCCCCCTGCACCCCAACGGGATGCGCTTCATCGCCCTCGACGCCGACGGCCAGGAGATCGCCTCGCGGGTGTTCTACTCCGTGGGCGGCGGCTTCGTGGTGAACGCCCAGGGTGAGCCCGAGGGCGCGTCGACGCGCGGCGACGGCGAGGTCCCGCACCCCTTCGCCAGCGGCGCCGAGCTGCTCGCGCGCTGCGACGAGACGGGGCTCTCGGTGAGCACCCTGGTGATGCAGAACGAGCGCGCGCTGCGACCCGAGGCCGAGGTGCGGGGCCGGGCGCTGCGGGTGTGGTCCATCATGCGCGACTGCGTGGTGCGGGGCGTGGAGCGCGAGGGGATCCTCCCCGGCGGGCTCAAGGTGCGCCGCCGCGCCGCCGCGCTGCACCGACGTCTCCGCGCCGACCCCCAGGGCGGCCGCGACCCCCTCGCGGCGATGGACTGGGTGAACCTCTGGGCCCTCGCGGTGAACGAAGAGAACGCCGCGGGCGGACGCGTGGTCACCGCGCCCACCAACGGCGCGGCGGGGATCATCCCCGCGGTGCTGCACTACTACGCCCGCTTCACCCACGGCGCCGACGACGAAGGGGTCGTGCGCTTCCTGCTCGCGGCCACGGCCATCGGCGGCCTCTACGCCCGCAACGCGTCGATCTCGGGCGCCGAGGTGGGCTGCCAGGGGGAGGTGGGCGTGGCCTGCTCCATGGCCGCCGCGGGGCTCGTCGAGGCCCTCGGAGGAACCCCCCGGCAGGTCGAGAACGCCGCGGAGATCGGCATGGAGCACAACCTCGGGCTCACCTGTGATCCCATCGGCGGGCTCGTGCAGGTGCCGTGCATCGAGCGCAACGCGATGGGCGCGGTGAAGGCCATCAACGCCGCGCGCCTCGCGATGAACGGCGATGGCAACCACAAGGTCTCGCTCGACAAGGTGATCGCTACGATGCGCGCCACCGGCGCGGACATGTCGGTGAAGTACAAAGAGACCGCGCGCGGAGGGCTCGCGGTGAACATCATCGAATGCTGACCCCGCGCGCCCTCGCGCTCGGCGCCCTGGCCCTCACCTGCGTGCGCGCGCAGCCCGCCCCGGCGCAGCGGGCTCCTCGTGCGTGCACCGTCACCGCCGAACCCGAGGCCGTGGCCCGCGTGACCCGCGACGTGACCTGGCTCGCCGACGACGCGCGCGAGGGCCGCCTCTCGGGCACGCCCGGCTTCGACGCCGCGGCGGAGTACGTCACCCGCGAGCTCACCGCCCTGCGCGTCGAACCCGCTGGGACACAAGGCTTTCTGCAGCCCTTCACCTTCGCCGACGCCCCCGCGCGGGCCGAGGTGCGCACGGCCAACGTGCTCGCGCGGATCCCGGGCACCGCCCCCGACGGGCTCACGCTGCTGGTGGGCGCGCACCTCGACCACGTGGGCCGCGGCGACCGCGCGTCGCGCAGCGGTCACCGGGAGATTCACAACGGCGCCGACGACAACGCGTCGGGCGCGGCGGCGGTGCTCGAGCTCGCGCGACGTCTCCAGGCGCGCCCCGCGGCGCGGGACGTGGTGCTCGCGTGGTTCGGCGCCGAGGAGTACGGGCTCCTGGGATCGGCGCACCTCGCGCGCAACCCCGTGTCCACGACGCGCGCGCTCGCGGCGATGATGAACTTCGACATGGTGGGCCGCCTGCGCGACTGCCGCGTGGTGGTCGAGGGCACCGAGAGCGCGCGGGGCTTCGCGGGGGTGATCGCGCGGGCCAACGCCCCCTCGGGCTACGACGTGCGCCCCTGGGACCACCGCCGCCTCGGCGCGTGGGGCGCCAGCGACCACGAGAGCTTCTCGTCGCGGGGGACGCCCGTGCTGTTCTTCTTCACCGGGCTGCACGCGGAGTATCACACCGAGCTCGACGACCTGCCGACGCTCAACCTCCCGGGGATCGTCGCGGTGACCTCCCTCGCCGAGCGCGCGCTGCGCGAGGTGGCCGCGCTGCCCGCGCCCGAGCTGCGCCGCGCGATCGCCCGACGCCAGCGGTGAGCGCGAGGTAGAGCGCGTCGCGCGCGACGGGGGGAGATGGAGTCCACCGCAGCGCAGCGCAGAAGCGCGCCCGGCGCTCCAACCTCCCTCTCTCGCCCGCGTCCCCCGCGGAGGAGATCCCCGCGTCCCGCCACGACGTCGCTGCCCCCGACACGCGCGGCCGCGTTCCTTGCGGTCCTCCACGACGTCGCGTGACGAAATTCTCCCGGCCACGGCCCGTGCGTCCCGCCCTGCCGTCACGCCACGCGGCCCACGCGGTTGCGACACGCGCGGCCTGTGTGGTCGCCAAAGCCTCTGCGTCCCAAGCGGTTGCGACACATGCGACCCTCTTGCATCGATCGCGCGTAGTCGCGTCGCACGCCCAGATGAAGCACGGCGAGCCCGCCACACACCGGCGGCGAACTCAGCGCGGAGAGCGACGCGGTGAAGGAGCGCGCAGAACGCGACCGACCGGAACGGGGAGAGGGTCATGCAGGAAGAGCGTGAGGGGCGCGGCTGACGGGTGTGGGGGCGGAGGTTCATCAGGGCTGATGAACCGCTTCATCAGGGCTGATGAAGCCCCTCGCGGCCCGCGGCGTCAGGGAGGTACTGAGCCCTCGTCGAAGACGTCGCGCAGGGTGACGGCCGTGACGGCGCGATCGAGCCAGCGATCCAGCGCGTCGATGTCGGTGCACGCGGTGATGCGCGCCTCG
>JBILLI010000355.1:0-7591 GCA_044376155.1 Polyangiales bacterium | reverse complement strand
GGGTCGTTGATGAGCAGCGTGGCGTCGGCGCTGTTCTCGGTGACCACGTAGAAGCGCAGCGTCGGGAAGCTCGTGCCGGCGGCGAAGGTGAAGTGGAAGTCGGGGCGCCGCGTGACGAAGGAGCGCCCGCAGGCATCGCCGCTGACCGCGTCACGGATGTTGAGCGACGCCACGTCCACCGGGTTGCGGCCGCCGCCCGCGCTGAGGCGGAAGCCCCAGGGGTCGGGGGTGAAGCCGGTGCGCAGGGTGCCGCCGCCGAAGTTCGCGCGGGCGTTGTAGTCCAGCACGGTGGTCGCGTTGCGCCAGGCCGCGCGGTCGGCGTCGCTCGCGCGGAAGGGCTCGGGCGCGGGGGGCGGCGCCGGCGTGGGCTCGGGCGTGGGCTCGGGCGTGGCGACGGGCGCGGGGGCAGGCTCGGGCGGGGGGGTCTGCACGGGGGCCTGGGCCGGCGGCGGGGTCTGCGTGGATGAGCAGCCGAAGGCCGTGAGGCAGGTCGCGAGGACGAGGCGTGTCGAGAGCTTCATGGGGGGGGTGGTCCTTTCGAGCGTCGCGAGGCTCTGCCTTCCCTCGTGGCGCTGTCAAGCCGCGAAGTCCGCGGGGAATCGCGTCGGCGCGCCTCCTGCACCGTTGGGACAAGGCACCCCGCGTCCGCGCAAGAAGCGCGCGACACCCCATCCGGCGCGCGTGGTGTGCAGGAGACGTGATGATTCGTGCAAGCAGTGCGTTGGCCCTCGCGGCCGTGTTGGGATGCGCCTCGAACACCCCGGGCACCGACGCGTCGGTGAGCGATGCGCCGACCGACGTGGTCGTGCCGGGGGATGCCGCGGCCGACGCGCCGGTCGCGCGGGATGTCCCGGTGACCCCCGCCGACGTGGTGCTGCCCGACGTGGTGCTGGAGCCCGACCCCGACGCGGGCCCTGCCGCCGATGCGCTGGCGAACCTCCCGGCGCATGTGTCGACGCGCGCGGGTCGCTTCATGACCCACGACAACTGCATGTCGTGCCATCGCGCGGCCACCGGGGTGCTGCGCGACTCGGCCGAGACCGACGTGAGCCCCACGGCGCTCTGGCGCACGTCGATGAAGGCTGTCTCGGCGCGTGATCCCTACTGGCTCGCGGTGGTCGCGCAGGAGCTCGAGGCCACGCCCCCCGCCCGCGCCACCATCGAGAACGTGTGCACCCGCTGCCACGCGCCCGCGGGGAACATCCTGCAGTCCGACGCGATGTCGGCGCTGCACTTCAGCGACGTCACCAGCGCGAACACCCCCGCGGGGCACCTCGCGCGCGAGGGCGTGACCTGCACCGTGTGCCACCAGACCACCGCGCAGGGACTGGGCACCCCTGAGAGTTACCTCGGGAACTTCGTGCTCAACGACCGCCGGGAGATCTACGGCCCGCACCAGAACCCCACGACCATGCCCATGCAGAACCAGGTGATGTACACCCCCACCGCGGCGGACCACATGACCTCCGCGGCGTTCTGCGCGAGCTGCCACACGGTGATCACCCGCCCGCTGAACGCGATGGGCGAGGTCGTGGGCCCGGAGTTCAACGAGCAGGTCACCTACCTCGAGTGGCGCAACTCGGACTACCGCACCGAGGCCCCGCGCGGCACGTCGGCGCTGAGCTGCCAGGGCTGCCACATGTCCACGCGGGACCCCAACGGGATGGACATCTCGACGCGGCTCTCGGTGGTCCCGCCCTCGCTCATGCCGCGCACGCCCATTGGGCGGCACACCTTCGTGGGCGCCAACGCCTACATGCTCTCGCTGCTCGCCGCGGAGCGCGACTGGGTGGGCTCGGCCTCGACCCCCGAGGAGCTCACCGTGGGCGCGCAGAACGCCGAGGCGCAGCTCCGTCGGGCGGCCACGCTCACCGTCGAGAGCGCCGCGCGCATGGGCGACGCGCTCACCTTCAACGTGCGGGTGTCGAACACCACGGGACACCGCTTCCCCACGGGGTATCCCTCGCGCCGCGCGTGGCTCCACGTGCGGGTGCTCGACGGCGCGGGCGCGGTGCGCTTCGAGGTCGGTCGCACCAACGCCCTGGGGCGCTTCGTGAACGGCGCGGGCACGCTGTTGGAGGCCCAGCGCGACGTGGTGCGCCCGCACCTGCGGACCATCACCGCCGACGACCAGATCCAGGTCTGGGAGAGCGTCATGGTCGACGTCGAGGGCAGGGTCACGCACCTGCCCCTGCGGGCCGCGCGGTACATCAAAGACAACCGCATCCTCTCCCGCGGCTGGCGCGCGGACCACGCTGACGCCGCCCGCACCGCCGCGGTGGGCGTCGAGGGCGACACCGACTTTCGCGCGGGCGAGGACCTCGTGCGCTTCTCGCTCACCACCCCCGGGTGGACCGCCGCGCGCGTCGAGGCCGAGCTGCTGTTCCAGAGCATCTCGCCCGACGCGCTGCTCGCGGCGGGGCAGCGCTCGCTCCCCGCGGGCGCGCGGCTGCGTGCGATGGTCGACGCCCACCCCCCGGTGCCCCGCGTGGCGGCCACGGCCAACGCGACCGTGCGCTGACCCTGCGGCGCCGAGGCGCATCGCCTCTCGCGCGCCGACGTGGGGTAGACTCCGCCCCGTCGTGACCACCCGCTCCTCGCTTCTCGCGTCCCTGGCGCTCGTCGCCGCGTGCTCCAACACCGCCACCTCGCTGCTCCCCGACGCGAGCACGGCGGATGTCCCGCGCGATGTCGTGCCCGACGACGTCCCGGGTGACGTCACCACCCCCGACGACACGGGCTGCGGCGCCGAGCGCGCCACCGACGAGACCGTGTACCCCCGGGCGCTCTACCTCACGCCCGGCGCGCGCACCACGGTGACCGTGCGCACCGCCCGCGACCGCTGCGTGCCCGCGAACTTCGCCGTGCGCGTGATGGATCCGCAGGTCGCCACCGCGGGCGCGTCGAACGTCACCGTGGGCTTTCGCAGCAGCACCAGCGACCTTGAGATCACCGCCGTGCGCGCGGGCGCCACCACGGTGCAGATCGGCAACGCGACGCTCGCGGTGACGGTCACGGCCTCTGAGATCCCGACGTGTCCCATGAACACCCCCGCGGTGACGGGACGCCTCGCCGCGGGCGCCACGGTGCGCGGCGCGATGGGGACCCCGCTCGCGCAGGCGTCGGTGGGGCTGCCCATGACGGCCACGGAGATCCCGCCCGTGGAGGTCTCCCTCGCGTGCGCCACGCAGACGCTGCCCGCGGGCTTCACCGCCCTGGGCCCCGCGGTGCGCTTCGACCCGCAGCTCACGCGGCTCCCGCGCGAGGTGCCCATCACCCTGCCCGTCAACCCCGCGCTGGTGCCGCCGGGGTACGAGCTGCACGTGGAGTTCGTCTACAGCTCACCGTTGCACCGCACGCCGCGGGTGGTGCCCGTGGCCGACGCGCACTTCACCGACGACGGCCGCGCGGTGACCTTCACGGCGCCGCGGCTGGGCACCTGGCAGGCGGTGCTGCGCACGGGCACGGGCACGCGGCGCACGCAGCGGCGGTTCTCGTTCCACGCGATCCTCGGGGTGAGCATGGGGGCCGCAGGCGCGGCGTCGATCGGGTCGCGCCACCCCGACCGCTTCGACTTCGTCGCCCCCCTCGGCGGCCCCGTGGACTGGAACTACCAGCTCCACTACATCCACGACTACCACGTCGCGGGCTTCTGCACCGCGGCGCAGCGGGTGATGAACCCCACGCTCTGTGAGATGGGCGCGTCGGTCACCCGCACGCCTCCCGTGAGCGACCTCTTCGAGCGCCAGCAGCACTTCGAGGAGTGGTTCTTTCCCGACGGCTACGGCGGGCAGGGCGGCACCTTCGACCGCGAGTCGTACACCCAGATCTTTCGCGACCTCACGCGCATGTTCGGCAACGCCATCGTGCCGTCGGGCCCCTCGGGGGTGCAGCCGGTGGGCGTCCCCGACACCGAGGGCACGCGGGTGAACAGCGAGCGGTGCGCGCGGCCCGTCACCCTGATGAACTGGTTCGATCGGGACTTCAACCCCGACGGGTCCCTCCCCGTGGTGACCTTCTGCGACGGCAACCACGTGCCCAACCGACGCGGGCTCTGGGAGGGCGGCCCGGGGTACTACCCCATGGAGGTCTCCCTCGCGGTGGACGTGAACCGCAACGGCCGACGCGACCGCGGCGAGCCCGTGCTGCGACAGTTCTGGGAGCCCTGGACCGACGCGGGCTCCGACGGCGTGCTCTCGCGCATGGAGCCCGGCTACGACGCGATGACCAACCCCGACCCCGCGGGCGACGACTACGACCGGCAGTTCAACCCCGGCGGCACCGAGGGCAACTACGTCTTCGAGCAGGGCGAGCCCTACGAGGACCTCGGCGTCGACGGCGTGCGCTGCCCCACGGGTCGTACGTGCCCCTACGACCTCGGCGAGGGCAACGGGCGCTTCGACACCACCCCCGGCGCGCGGCGCTTCTGGGACGTGGGCCCGCGCAACACCGTCGCGCGCATGCCTCAGGAGTCGCTCAACCGCCTGGATTTCTGGGTCGACGGCGGCATCCGCGACCTCTTCCTCTTCGGCGCGGTGTCGAACCACTTCATGGGCGCCCTCGCGCAGCGGGGCCGCGCGGTGCACTACTTCAACAACTTCGCGCCCATCGGCGCGGGGCGCGTGCCCGAGGTGAACTTCCCCTACGACACCATCGACTGGGCGCGGGTGCCGGGCACCTCCATGCTGCGCTACGGCAACGTCGACGCCATGCCCGGCGAGCTCATCGACGGCGACGGCGGCCACGTCGGGACCATCCCCCAGATCACCAACCGGATGTTCTCGGGCCTCTACTGGATGCAGTCCCGCTGGCCCGGCGGCGACCGTCGCACGGAGCAGTACACCACCGAGGTCGACAACGCCGGGCGCTGCGGCACCGGGCATTTCTGCACCTTCGACTTCCGCTCCGAGGCCACCGGGCGCACGGGCCCCGTGAGCGTGTACCTCCCGCCGGGCTACCACGAGCCCGCGAACCGCAACCTGCGCTACCCCGTGGTGTTCTTCCTCCACGGGTACGGGATGGAGCCGCAGCAGCTCGTCGCCACCGGACTCATCGTCGGGAACTTCATGTCGGGCGTGTCGCTCCCCACGTGGCGACGCCCGCAGAAGTTCATCATGGTGTTCCCCGACGGGCGCTGCCGTCAGCCCGACGGGTGCATCCGCGGGACGTTCTACACCGACTCCCCCGTGGGCAACGCGCAGATGGAGCGCTACTTCCTCGACCTCTACGACCACATCGACCGCTCCTACCGCGTGCGCGCGCCCGAGACCCTCGAGGTCGTGGAGTAGTGCTCCGCCGCCGCGGCCGTCTCGGTCTGCGGCTCGACGACGGCCTCGTGCGCGCGGTGGCCCCGGGCGGCCCCGCTGAGCGCGCGGGGCTGCGCGCCGGAGACGTGCTGGACGTCTCTCGCGACGTCCTATCGCGTTGCCGCGCAGGGGTTTCGGTGACGCTGGCGGTGCGCGGGGCGGGCGCGGTGACGGTGATCCCCGACCCGTGGCCCGAGGAGCGTTGGCCGGGCTGCGAGGTGCGCTACGAGGAGGTCGGTGCGACGGGCGCGGTCTTGCGCGCGATCACAGTGGCGCCGTCTGCGCCGAAGGCCACCGTGCTCTACCTCCCCGGCGCGGACCTGCACAGCGTGGAGCGCGCGGAGGTGGGCGAGCACGATCCGTTGCGGGGATGGGTCGCGGCGCTCGTGCGCGCGGGCTACGCCGTGCGGCGGGTGGAGCGTCGCGGGGTGGGCGACAGCGAAGGGGACGACCCCGGGGCGACGAGCTGGGCGACCGAGCGCGAGGACCTCCGCGCGGCGCTGCGTTCGACGGAGGGCGCGCGGGTGGTGCTGTTCGGGCACTCCCTCGGCGCGATGCACGCGGCCGCGTTGGCGCGCGAAGACCCGCGGGTGCAGCGCGTGGTGATGTACGGCGCGGGGGTGGACCCGTGGGACGCGTACCTCGACGCGAACCTCCGCCGACAGCTCGCGCTCGCGGGGGCGCCCGACGCCGACGCCCTGGCCCGCGCGGTGATGGGCGTGTGGGCGGGCGCGTGGGCGGGCGCAGAGGTGCGCGATCTCGTTGCCGCGCAGGGAGATCGGGCGCGCGTGTGGAGCGGGGTCGACGCGCGCGGGAGGCTGCACGGCCGCGCGATGGACTACTGGCGCGGGGTGCGCGCGGAGGATCCCGCGGACGCGCTGCGGGCGCTGCGGGTCGCGGCGCTGGCGATGTGGGGCGCGAGCGATTGGTTGGCGACGCGCGATGAACACACGCGCATCGCGGCGCTCACGGGGGGAGATTTCATCGAGGTGCCACGCGCAGATCACGGCTTCGCGGACTTCGCGACGGTGGGAGACTCCTTCGCGGCGCGAGGCCTGGGCGCGTGGCAGCCCGCGGTGGGCGAGGCGCTGCGCGGGTGGTTGGAGGGGTGACGCCGCGGTCGGCGCTCAGAACGGGATGTCGCTGTCGTCTCCGCCACCGTCGTACGACGGGGCGCGCGGGGCCGGGGCGCGACGGGTGGCGTTGCTCGGCGCGGCGGCCCGGGGCGCCGAACGCTGCGGGGACGCGCCGCCGCGGAGACGCTCGGCCCAGGCGCGGGCGCGGGCCGCGTCGAGGCGGCTCCACTTGCTCTTGGGCGCGCCGTTCTTGTCCACCGCGTTGGTCTCGTCGTCGCGCTGCGCGAACCACTCGTAGGCGTCGGCGAGCAGGTCGAGGAACTCGGGCTCACACGCCGAGAAGTTCTGCCCCTTGCGGTCGGGGCCGCTCCAGCGCTTCGGCATGAAGCGCACCTCGGGGTCACCCCGGGGCCCGTCGATGTCGACGTCGATGTCACCCCCCGACGCGGCGGCCGACACTCCGCCGCCCGCGCCGCGGCGCTCCGAGAGCAGCGCGTCGAGCTTCTTCTCGATGCGCTCAAGGCGTTCTTCAATGCTGGTCATGAGACGAGACTCCTTCGGCGACGGCGCGGATCCCCCGCGCGACAGACAGACTCTGCCCCGCCCGACGACCCGACGCACGTTCCTTGCGGACATTGTCTGACACTGCTCAAGCCGGCGCGGTGTCGAGCGAGGCGAGGCGACGGCGCAGCAGCGCGCGCTCGGCCTCGGTGGGCGCGCCCGCGAGGGCCCGTGACAGACAGACCCGGGCCTGGGTGGTGTTGCCCGCGCGGCGCAGGAGGTCGCCGACGACGGCGTCCCAGAGGTAGTACCCCGCGAGGCCGGGCGGGAGTCGTACGCCCTCCAACGAGTTCAGTCCCGCCTGCGCGCCGTGGGCCTCGGCGAGGGCGACCGCGCGGTTCAGCGCGTTGAGGGGCGACGGCGCGGTGCGGTCGAGGAGGGTGTAGAGCCCGGCGATCTCGTCCCAGCGGGTCTCGGCGAAGGACGGGGCCAGCGCGTGCTCCGCGGCGATGGCGGCCTCGGCGTGGTACCGGCTGAACACCGCGCCCGACGCCGACGCCTGCAGCCAGCGCAGCCCCAGGAGAATCTCCTCGCGGTCCCAGCCCCCGCGGTCCTGCTCGGCGAGGGTGAGGAGCTCTCCCGCGGCGTCGACGCGGGTGGAGAGCCGCGCACTTTGGAGATGGAACAGCGCGACCAGCGCGCGCCCCG
>JBILLI010000353.1:0-7595 GCA_044376155.1 Polyangiales bacterium | reverse complement strand
GCACATGCCGCAGTGGGCGGGGTCGGAGGGCAGGGTCACGCACTGCGTCGCGCAGAGGGTGCGACCGGCGCCGCACGAGGGCACACACGCGCCGGCGCTGCACACCTCGCCGTCGGGGCACACGCGGCCGCAGGCGCCGCAGTGGTTGCGGTCGCGCTGGAGGTCGGCGCAGAAGCTCACGACACCCGTGCACGCGGTGAGCCCGGTGGGGCACACGGTGTCGCAGCGCCCCGCGACGCACGACTCGCCGGGGCGACACGCGGTGCCGCACGCGCCGCAGTTCGCGGGGTCGCGCTGGAGGTCGGCGCAGCCCGCGCCGCACGCGACGGTGCCCGCGGTGCAGGAGGTGACGCACATCCCATCGGCGCACACGAGCCCGGTGGGGCAAGGGGTGTTGCACGCGCCGCAGTGGGCGCGGTCGGTGGCGGTGCTCACGCAGAGAGGAACGCCCGCGTCGCCCGGGGGCGTGCAGGTGGTCTGTCCCATGGGGCAGCTCACGCGGCACGCGCCGTCGACGCAGCGCTGCCCGTCGCCGCAGCGGCTGCCGCACGACCCGCAGTTCGCGGGGTCGGTGGTGAGGGTGGCGCAGCGGCCGTCGCAGAGGGACTGCCCGTCGGCGCACCGCGGCCCGAGGTCGGTGGGCGGAAGGTCCTGCGGCGCAGGCACATCGACCACATCGGGGGCGGTGACCGCGTCGAGCGCGGTGACCACGTCGGGGGCGGTGACCACGTCGGGCGCGTCGGTGCTGGCGTCGGTGGCGCCGACCACGGTGTCACCCGAGCAGGCAGGGAGCGCGAGGGCGGAGAGGCAGAGGACGGCGCGGAGCTTCATCGCGCGAGATCATCGCGCGAGAAGGGGTGTCGCGGCCAGTGGGGTGTGGAACGGAGCCGCGGGGCATGGGGCGGGCGCGCGGCGGTCAGAGGCGCGCGGAGTGGTGGGCGCGGTGCGCCAACTTTGATACCAATGCGCGCGATGTTCGATTGGCTCCGACGCGTGTTCGCCCCCGCCAACAGCCCCGCGTTGCCTCCGCCGGCTCCCGATCCGAAGGAGTTCGCCGACGCCGTCGCGCCAATGCTGACCGCCGCCCTCGACGGCGCCGTCACGACCCTCAAGGGGTCGCAGGACGAGCTCCTGGAGCAGGTCAAGAAGCTCGCGCGCGCGAACCAGAAGCTGGCGCTGCAGGTGGAGTCGCTGGCGTCGAAGCCCGCGGTGCCCGCGCCCGCAGTGCCCGCGCCCGCGCCCGCGGCGCCGGAGCCGAGCTACGAAGCCGTGCTCGACGCGATGGACGCGCTCGATCACGCAGTGATGGCGGCGAGCGACGACGACGCGCTCGACTCCTTCGTGGCGGGGCTCGAGGGCGTGCAGGAGAGGCTCTCGCGCTTCCTCGAAGGCGTGGGCGTGACCCGGGTGGGCGCGCGCGGCGAGGCGCCGGAGCCCCGGCTGCACAAGGTGGTCGGCACCACCGACGACGAGGACGTCGAAGAGGGCGCGGTGGCGCGGGTCGTGCGCGCGGGCGCGCGCAAGGGCGACAGGGTTCTACGCGTGGGTGAGGTGATCACCCGGAGGTTCTCATGAGCGTTGTCGGAATTGACCTCGGGACCACGAACTCCGTCGTGGCGTGTGTGCGCGAGGGGCGCCCCGTCGCCATCGCGGTCGACGGGTCGGCGATCGTGCCGTCGACGGTGCTGTTCCTCGATGACAAGGTGGTGGTGGGGCGCGAGGCGCGGAACCTTGAGCTGCAGCACCCCGCGCGCACGGTGCGCTCGGCCAAGCGCAAGATCGGTACGGGGCACCAGTATCCCATCGGCCCTCGCACGTACGCGCCCGAGGAGGTCTCGGCGCAGGTGCTCACCACCCTGCGAGAGGCGGCGACGGAGCACCTCGGCGTGGAGGTGCGCGACGCGGTGATCACCGTCCCAGCGTACTTCGACGACGCCCAGCGTCGAGCGACCCTGCGGGCTGGCGAGCAGGCCGGGCTCAACGTGCTGAGGCTGCTCAACGAGCCCACCGCGGCGTCGCTGGTCTACCACCAGGTCGGAGCCGAGAGCGACGCGCCCGAGATGGTGCTGGTCTACGACCTCGGCGGGGGCACCTTCGACGTGTCGGTGCTGGAGGTCTTCGGAGACGTCCGCGAGGTGCGCGCGACCACCGGCAACACCCAGCTCGGCGGAGACGACTTCGACGAGAAGCTCGTGCAGCGCTTCATCGACCACCTGAAGCTGCGGCACGGGGTGGACCTGCGCCGCGACCTCGGCGCCATGGCCCGGCTCCGCCGCGCGGCGGAAGACACCAAGATCGCGCTCTCCAGCGAGGTGAGCGTGCGGGTGAGGGAGGAGTTCCTCGGGTCGCACGAGGGCAAGGCCGTGCACCTGGACCTCGATGTCACCCGCCGAGAATTCGAGGACCTGATCGAGGAGTACCTGCGCTCGACCATGGAGCTCACCGAGAGCGCGGTGCGCGACGCCGGCGTCACCCCCGAGGAGCTGTCGCGCATCTGCCTCGTCGGGGGCTCGACGCGCATCCCCAGGGTGCGCGCGATGCTGCGCGAGCGCTTCGACACCAACGTGCACGACGAGATCGACCCCGACCTCGCGGTCGCGCTCGGCGCGGCGCTCCAGGCGGCGGTGCTCAAGGGCGAGCCGGTGGACCGCATCCTGGTCGACGTCGCGTCGCACACGCTCGGGATCCGCACGATCGGCCAGCACTGGGACGGGATGGACAGGCCAGACCACTTCGCGCCCGTTCTGCCCCGCAACACCGTGCTGCCCGCCACGCGGACCGAGGAGTTCTACACCGCATACGATGACCAGGATCAGATCCAGGTCGAGGTCTTTCAGGGCGAGTCATCGCGGTGCAGCGAGAACACCTCGGTCGGGTCGTTCATGCACCCCCTCGACCCGGCGCCCGAGCGCTCGCCCGTGCGCGTGAGCTTCAGCTATGACCTCAACGGCGTGATCAAGGTGTCGATCTCGCAGCCGGGCAGCAAGAACTCGAAGACGGTGGAGATGCGCCTCGCCGCGGAGGGCAAGCGCGCGGAGAAATCTCCCGTCGAGCGCAAGGCCGAGGCGCTGCTCGACCGGCTGGAGGGCGAGCGGCGAGAGACGCTCGAGGCCCTCCTGAGCGCATATCGCGCCGCCGACGACGACGCGCGCGACCGCGCCGAGGAGGCGATCCTCGACTTTCTCATCGACCACGACGAGGCGTGAGCGTGAACGCCGAGAGCCGCGCGCTGCGCGACGCGCGCAGAGACATCCCGAAGGCGCTGCAACGCGGCGAGCTCGCGACCGCGGCGGACATCTACCTCAAGCTGGGGCTCGTCGCGCGGCAGGACTTCAAGAACCTCCCCGACGAGCTGCGCGCGGGGGTCTCGACGCTCTTCGCGAAGCGCGCCTGGAGCCACCTCCACGGCCTCGCGGTGCGCGCCGAGAAGCACCCGCCGCTCGTCGCCGACGACGCCACGTGGTGGTGCCTGCTGGTCGCCACGGCACAGTCGAACGACCTGCCGAGGGCGACGAAGCTCTGGGCGCGCCTGCGACCGGCGGCGCCGGGCCCGATGCAGGCAGCGATCGACGCATGGCTCTCGCCGGGCACCTCGCGCGATGACCTGACGCCCATGACCGCGCTGCTCCCGCCCCACGACCCGCGCCTCGGCCAGCAGACGGTCGCGCCGCGGGTCACGACCCGAGCCCCCAAGACGACGGAGGACGTTCGCCCGGCGGTGATCGAGGCCTTCGCGGTTCACCCCTTTCACGTCGCCGCGTCGGTCGTGCAGCCCTGGGCGCAGAGCCTGAGCGCGGAGGGGCGCGCGGTCCTCTGGGAGACCGTGGTCCCCCTCGCGCTCCGCGAGTCGCTGCGGCGGATCAAGGGCGTCAGCGCCGGGAGCGCCGCGGATTCGATGCGCGTCGTGGTGAGCGGGCTCGACGCCTGCGACACCGCCGCGATGGCCCCGCTGCGCGCGACGCTGGCGCCCTACGTCGTGGCGTCGGTCCGGGGAGACCTCTCGGCGCTCCCGCCCGCCCCGGGGGTCCACGCGCTGCACGCCGTCCTGCGCGACCCCGCGAGCCGCGACGGCGTGCTCACGGGCATCGACGGCGCGGATCTCTCGGCGATCCCAGACGACGAGGTCCCCGCGTGTTGCGCCAGTCTGCTTGCGCTCGCTCCCCGCGGCGCGGTGCTCTGCGCGGTGGCGCGCCGCCTGACGCGTCTGAACGCGAGGCCTGCTCTCGCCGCAGAGACACGCGAGGTGCTCCGCCTCGACGAGGCGGGCCTGGCCCGCGCGATGCCCGCCCTGTCGGCCGGTGATCGCACGACGCTCTTCGGGCTCGTCGCCGAGGCCGCGCCCGAGCGCCTGGGCAGCCTCGCCGAGACCCATTGGCCTCGGGCCGACGAGCAGGAGCGCGAGCTGCTCTCGGCGGTCGTGGTCGGATTGATCCAGCGACGCCACCAGCGCCTCCGCTACGAGCCCGGCCCCGAGCTGGCGCCGCTGGTGCGGGCGAGCGGAACATCCGAGGCGACAGTGCGGGAGATCATCCAGAACCTCTACCAGGAGCTCACGCTGGCGCTCGACGACGACCTGCCGTCGGACGAGCTCGGTGAGCTCATCGAAGAGTTCGCCCCCTTTCCCCGAGGTCGCGCGCTCAACGCCGCGTGGCTGGCCCTCGCGATGCGCGCCGAGGCGGACTACCTCGCGGCGCGCCTGCGACCCGACACCTCGACCACCGACCCGGCGCTGCGAACATGGACCGACCGCGGCGCGCTTTATCACCCCGCGCTGCTGCACGCCGCGATGCAGACGCGTCGGGGCGACGACGCGCTCACCCTGGCGCGCAATTTCGCGAAGCGGCGCAAGGGCCTCGCCCCGTGGATGGAGGCCGTGCGCGCGTGCGACGGCGCCGGCTTGAAGGGCGTCGCCGACGCGGTGCTGGGCGAGGGCCTCGCGCGCTTCTCAGAAGACTTCGGCGCGCTCTGCGCGGCGTACGAGTCGGACATCTGGGGTCACCTCACCCTGCGGCATCGTCGCCGCGTCGCGGAGGCCGTGGTTGCGGTCGAGGCCACCCTCGGGGGGCGCGCCCTCACCCGCGCTGAAGCGACCGTGCTGCGCTGGAGCCGCGCGATGGTGATCCGGGCGAAGGCGGCGGCCGCGAAGCGGCAGGTGGCCGCGGCGAAAAAGCAGGTGAAGAAGGCGGTGAAGCGATGAGCGCAGGGCTGTTCGCGATCCTCGGCATCGCGCCGACGACCGACCTCACGGCGGTGAAGCGGGCGTACTTCAGCGCGCTCAAGCTCCATCCTCCGCACGCCGACCCCGAGGGCTTTCGTCGGCTGCGCGACGCCTACGAGGCGCTCTCGAAGCCCGGCGCGCTGCCCTCGGCGGTGTTCGCCGCCGGCGCGCGCGTCGACGATGACCTCAAGGCCCTCGACGCGGTGTGGGACGCGCCGCTCACCGAGGCGCGGGCGAACCGCGGCGCCGACCTCGACGCCGCCGAGACGCGCGCCCGCTTCGCGCGGTGGATCTCCGCGAAGCGCTGGGACGACGTGATCGGCGGTTGAACCCTGCTCCGCGCGCCCCGGCGTGCGGGATGAAACGAGGGAGATGATGTCATCGAAGCAAGCCCAGCGAACGAGCGCGCGCAAGGCCCAGGCCCGTCGGCAGAAGGTCGCGCAGCAGCGCGCAAAGTCCGCCACGCGCGCATCGCAGCCGCAGTGGGAGGAGCCCACTGTGGACCTGCTCGACGCGATGGACATCGGCCCCGAGGACTACCTGCCCAACGGCAAGGTGAAGCTCTCCGCGGCGCTGCTGAAGATCGCGGGCACGGTGGCGGCGATCGCCAGTGTTCGCGACGCCGCCACGTTCACTCATGTCATGCAGATCGCCGGGATCGGATGGAACTTCGCGGTGCTGCAGCAGTTCCCCGACCTCCACCCCAACGCCTCCGCGACGCTCCCGACGCTGTTGGATGAGCTCGCCCCCGAGGCGCGGGGCCTCGTGGAGATCTTTCGCGAGGAGAAGAAGCGCCAGTTCCCCGCGGACCAGCGCCTGGTGATCGAGGTGCGCGAAGAGCGCAGGAACGGGGCGCCCTTCTACGCCGTGCCCAACATCGACCCCGACGAGCAGCCCGGGGCGAAGGCGCGCGGAGGGTGATCGTCAGGACTTCGCCGCGAAGGCCTTCCGCCACACGGCACGAGCCCCAAGAAAACGCCGTGATCTACCGAAGCGGTCGAATGCCATTCGTCAGGATCGAAGCAACAGTGTCTTGATCCCCACAAGCCGGTGGTGCAACCATGCTGCACAGAACCATGCACCAACCACCGATTTCAGGTCATGGAGCGATGCCCTTCGGCCCTCCGGCAGGGTCCTACGGCATGCCCATGAGCGGCTCGAACCTCTCCGGTTTTCGCTTCTCCGAAGCAGACCGCGTGGTCTTCGGCGGGCTCGCGGCGAACCTTCAGGTCGTGAGCGTTCTCTGGATCCTCTTCGGCGTGCTCGGCACCCTCCTCACCGCCCCCAACGTGGTGCTGCAGGGTATTCGCGGTCTCTCGGGCTTTCTCGGCTGCGTCGGCGCGCTCGTTCAGGGGATCACCCTTCGCGCCGCGCACGAGCACCTTCGCCGCGTCGCCACCGGTGCGGGCGATGACCTCTCCTCGGCGATGGCGGGCGTCGCGGGGCTTCGCCCCTACTACACCGTGATGCTCGTCGTGACCCTGGTGCAGGTCGCAGCGACCCTCCTCGCGCTGGTGGTGTGAGCATGATGCATCCGCCCTTTTCGCCCGGGCCGCCCTCTGGCAGCTACGAGTTCGGTGAGGCCGAGAACCAGGTCTTTCGCGAGCTCGCACAACGCATGCGCTGGACGATCTTGGCGCAGGTCACCTCCCTCGTTGCAGGCGTGATCGCGGTCGCGGTCACCGTGCTTCGCATGAACGCCACCACGGTGCAGGTCGGCGCCGTCTCGATGCAGGTCAACGGCGTCGGTGCGGCCGCCGTGGGGGGTCTCGGCACGCTGTTGGTCTCGGCGATCTTTTCGGGCTTCGTCGCGTACTTCCTCGGGGGTTCGGCGGCGGCCTTCGCGCGCGTCGCCAACACCCGCGGCGAAGACGTGCCGAACCTGATCGCGGCCCTCGCCGCGCAGCGGTCGTACTTCGGCGTGCTCAAGTGGCTCGCGATCCTCGGCTGCGTGTTCGGCGCGTTCGCGTGTGTGCTCGGCATCCTCGTGGCAGCAGCCTCGCTCTCGCGCTGACCGAAGCCCCGCGCGATACGCTTCTGAGAACGATCACCAGCGGGATCGCGCGGCCGTGCCTGGGAGGATGGAGGGGCGCGGGGGGGTGACCGCGCCCGTGAAGGGTCACGCCACGGCGGTGACGACGCGGGAGCCCGTGATGGGGTCGCGGTCGGTGAAGGCGCGGTCCATGAGGCGGCGCGCGAGGGGGCCGAAGCGCTCCTCGGCCTTGCCCGCGGCGAGGTCCTTGAGCAGGGACACGTCGGCCTTCACGCGCTCCTGAAACTCGGGGTCGCGCACGGCGCTGGCGGCCTTCGCGGCGGCCACGGGGGCGGCCTTCACCACCCCCATCACCGCGCCCGCGACAGACCGCGCGCGCGTCGC
>JBILLI010000352.1:0-7612 GCA_044376155.1 Polyangiales bacterium | reverse complement strand
TGTCGACGGGCGCGCAGGTCATCGAGCTCCCCACGCTCAAGATCGACGGCAAGAAGGTGATCTCCGCGAAGGAGGGCGTGAGCCTCGACCCGCTGCCCAGGCGCATGGCCATCATCGGCGGCGGGATCATCGGGATGGAGCTCGGCGGGGTCTACTCGAAGCTCGGCGTCGAGGTCACCGTGGTGGAGTTCCTCCCCAAGATCCTCGCGTCGATGGATGACGACCTCACCGCGCCCGCGATCAAGCACATGCAGAAGTCCGGGGTGAAGTTCCTCACCGAGACGAAGGCCCTGGGCTACAGCGAGAACGCCGACGGCTCGCTCAAGCTCGCGCTGGAGACCAAGGGGCAGGCCGGGAGCCTCGACACCGACGTCATCCTCCTCGCCGTGGGCTTCAAGCCCAACTCCGCGGGCCTCGGGCTGGAGCAGATCGGGGTCAACCTCGACAAGCGCGGCCACGTGCTCATCGACGAGCACTGCGAGACCAACGTGAAGGGCGTCTACGCCATCGGCGACGTCGCCGGCGGGCCCTACCTCGCGCACAAGGCCAGCCGCGAGGGCGAGGTCGCCGCCGAGGTCATCGCCGGGCACCACAGCGCCCGCGACTGGCGCGCCATCGCCGCGGCCACGTTCACCCACCCCGAGATCGCCTCGGTGGGCCTCTACGAGCACGAGGCCAAGGCCAAGGGGCTCGACTACACCGTGGGCAAGTTCCCCTTCGCGGCCAGCGGGCGCGCCATGGCCGTGATGGAGACCGACGGCTTCGTGAAGGTCATCGCCGAGAAGACCGGCCCCGACAAGAAGGACGCCCGGGTCATTGGCGTGCACATCGTGGGGCCCGAGGCCAGCGACCTCATCTCCGAAGGCGCCCTCGCGCTGGAGATGGACGCCTTCGTCGAGGACATCGGCCTCACGATCCACCCCCACCCCACCCTCAGCGAGGCCGTGATGGAGGCCGCCAAGGCGTCCATCGGCGAGGCCGTGCACATCCTCAACCGGGCCTGATCCCTCCGCGGGATCCGCGATCTCGCCTACCCTTCTCGCCATGAAGCCCGCGCGCCGCCCTCGATCTTCGCCGGGTGGTGCGCGCGCGCTGCTGCTCCTCACAGCACTCCTCGCGCTCCCGCGCTGCACGCGACCCGCGCAGGCGCAGGGCGACACCGCGCGGACCGCGCTCCCCCAAGGCTTCGCGCGGGGGATCTCGTACGCGCACGACTGGTCCCAACACGGGGTTCGGGGATACGGGACCGAGAGCGACCGGGCGGAGCTCGCGCGGGTGCGCGCGATGGGCGCGACCTGGGTGAGCGTCATGCCCTTCGGGTACCTCTCAGGGCCGGCGTCCACCGCGCTGCGCACGTCGTATGACCGGCCCGGCGCGGAGCGGGATGAGGCGCTGCGCGCGACGATCCGCCGGGCGCACGCGCTGGGGCTGCGGGTGCTGCTCAAGCCCCATCTCTGGGTGAGCGGCTCGTGGCCCGGCGCGGTGGATCCGCCGCGCGACGACGACGCCGCGGCCCTGGTGGATGCCTGGGGCGCGCTCACCCTGCACTACGCCGCGCTCGCCGCGCAGGAGGGTGTCGCGGCGCTCACCCTCGGCGTCGAGATGGACCGCCTCGCCCGACGCGCCCCCGCCCGCTGGCGCGCGATGATCACCGCCGTGCGCGGGCGTTACCGCGGGACGTTGACCTACGCGGCGGGGTGGTCCGACGTGGAGGGGATCCCCTTCTGGGACGCGCTGGACGTCATCGGCGTCGATCACTACGCCCCCCTCGCAGGGGTGGAGGGCCCCGTCGCGGTCGAGGCCGTCGAGGCCGCCGCGCGGACGTCGCTGCAGCGCTACGCGGCGCTGTCGGCGCGGGTGGGTCGCCCGGTGTGGCTCACCGAGTTGGGCTTTCGCCGCGACGCGCGGGCGCTGGTGGAGCCCTGGGCGTGGGTCGCGCAGTCGCAGGCGCAGGAGATGGACCTGCAGTCCCTGGGCTACGCCGCGACCCTCCGCGCGGTGCGCCGTGTGCCCTGCGTGCAAGGGGTCTTCGCATGGAAATGGTTCAGCTCGGGCGGCGACGAAGACGAGGGCTCCCGGGGCTTCGCGTTCGAGCATCGCCCGGCCGAGGCCGTGCTGCGCGAGGCGTTCGCCGCGCCGTGAGCGGCGCCCGGGTCGCTTCAATGAACCCGCAGCACGCGCTCGCTCGGAACGATCTCCACCACGTCGCCGGTCGCCACGGGCACATCGAGGTCGCTGACGGCGTCTCGGAGCTCGAGGAGGCTCGCGCGCGCCGCGTGCTCGGCGGCGACGCCCTGCGCGCGCGCGACGAGGATGGCGCTGAGGCGGTGATCGGCGTCTCGGAGCAGCCGCCCCGTGGCGACCGCGATTTCGAGGCGAAAGCGGTACCCGAGAGGGCTCGACGACGCGGTGAGGCGCTCGAAGACGTCGCGGCTAAGCTCAAGCGCCACGACCCCCGTCTCGGCGCGAAGACCAACAACGCGGGGCGAGCGGTCCAGCATCCCGAACTGCCCGGCGATGGTGCCCGGGCCGAGGGTCGTCAGGCACCGCGTCCCGCCGTCGGCCTCCTTGACCACCGCGACGACGCCCGAGACGACGATGTAGCAGGCCGCCACGGCGCGCCCCTGGAGGCAGATCATGTCGCCCGGCGCGAAGGTGCGCACCGAGGTGGCGCCGAGGAGCGCATCGAGGTCGGCGTCGGTGAAGGCTTCGAGCCGCCCGGTCTCTCGCAGCGCCTGCACGGTGACCCGAGGAGCCCGCGCGGTCTCTGAGTGAGGGCTCGGCGCAGACGCGGGGGGCGACGACGCGGGCCGCGAGGAGAGGCGCGCGCGGTCGCCGCCGAGCTCAGACTCGATGCGCTCGTCGATGGCGCGGAGGCGGCTGCTCAGCGCGCGAACGATCAGTCCGACGAGGCACGAGGCCACGCGCGGGAGCGCCAGGGCGATGCGCTCGAGGCCGGGGCGCGTGAGCTCCATCGCCAGCGTGTCGCGCGTGGCGATGAGCGTCGCCGAGCGCGGCGCCGGGTCGAGGCAGGACTGCTCGCCGATCACATCGCCGGGGCTCAGGCGCGAGACGCCGTGGGCATCGCCGCGGAGGTTCACCGACAGCTCGCCGTCCAGCAGCAGGAACATCGAGCCGCCCTCGTCGCCCTCCCGAAAGAGCGCCTCGAACTTCGCAACGCGGCGGGGCTGCAGAAAGAGCGTGAGGGCGTCGACCTCGTCGTCGGTGAGGCCGTCGAACGCGCTCGTCTGCCGAAAGAGCGAGAGAATCGCGGTGGAAGGGAACACGATGGTCCTCCTGCGGGTGACGCCACCCGGAGACGTCACACCCGAGGTGTCGGCAATTCTCGCGCCGCACCGCGCGCGCGCCGACGCGCGGGAAAGCTCGGGCGTTCAGCCCTTCGCTGCCAGATGCCTGCGGCGAAGGGCGTGCGCCAGACGAACAGCGCGCGTTCCCAACGCCAGGGTTGCCGCGCCTCGCGCGCGGGCGAGGCCACGGCGTCGCGTGGACGCAGCCGACGAGCCTGCGCCGCACCGCTTTGCCACGCCGACGTCGCGCACCGCGGCGATCGCCATGAGTCCTCCCGATTGCACGCGATCTGGCGATCGTCGACCATCGCGGCGATGCTGCCCCGCGGCCTGCTCCCCATCGCCCTGCTCTGCGCCTCGATCGCCTCGTGCAAGACGGTCAAGCCCCTCGGGGACCAGTGCGTCTTCAACAGCGACTGCGAATCACCGCTGATCTGCGCGGGCCGCCGCTGCCGCGCGCCGTGCACCGGGCGCCCGGGGGATCGGGAGTGCCTCGCGGGCGCCGTGTGCCTCCCCTCGGAGAATCCTCAGACCTTCGTGTGTGTGCCCAACACCGAGCCCTCGCTCTGCGGGCGCGACCCGCAGTGCCCCGCGGGGGCGGTGTGCCTCCAGAGCACCTGCTTCTGGACCTGCCGCGACAACGGCCTCTGCGCCGCCAACCGCGCGGGGACCTGCACCAACCCGCCGGGCCTGTGCGAGACCCCGGTCACCGCGGCGCAGCTCTTCTCGTTGATGCCGTCGTTCACCTTCGCCCACGCCGCCGACGGGGGCGCGCCCGCCGACGCGGTCGTCGCGGGGGACGTCGCGGGGGACGTCGCGCCTGCGCTGACCTGCGCGATGAGCGCCGACTGCGCCCTGCCCAACGCGAGCGCGCGTTGCGACAACCAGCGCTGCGCGGTGGCGTCGTGCACCTCGGGCTTCGGCGACTGCAACGGCGCGGCGGGCGACGGCTGCGAGGTGCGCACCTCCACCGAAGTGCTCCATTGCGGCGCGTGCAACATCCGCTGCGCCGCCGCCGCGCACACCACCATGGGCTGCGCCTCGGGGCGCTGCGTGGTGAGCGCCTGCGAGGCGGGCTTCGCCGACTGCGACGGCGACCCTGACAACGGCTGCGAGGTCGACCTCACCAACGACCCGCGCCACTGCGGCGCCTGCCGCGCGTCGTGCGCCACCGCCAACGTGTCCGAGGCGGTGTGCGCGGAGTCGCGCTGCCGCATCCTCCGCTGCGCCGCGGGATGGGGCGACTGCGACCGCACCGGCACGCCCAGCGCGGTGTCATCCCCCACCGCGGAGTGGGCCAACGGCTGCGAGACCGACACCACCACCGACGCGGCGAACTGCGGCGCCTGCGGCACGCGCTGCGACACCGTCACGGGCCTCTGCACCGCGGGCGCCTGCGGCACCGGCCGCGCCCTGGGATGGGTCGACACCCCCACGTCCTCGGTGCGCGAGATGGTCTACGCGCTCGCGGCGGGCGAGAGCCCCCGCGTCGTCACGGTGGTGAGTGGGGTCTACAACCTCAACCGACTGTTCGTCGGCGAGGGCATCGAGCTGCGCGTGTCGGGCAACGGATCCCTCGACCTGCGCGTGCTCGGCGAGGCCCGCGTCGAGGGCAAGATCAACGTGAGCGGCGGACCCGGCGGCAACAGCGTGGTGGCGAGCGACACCACCCTGCGCATGGGCGGCGGCGGGCACACCGGCACCGTCGTCGGCGGCGCCCAGAGCGACGCGCCGGTGTGCGCTGCCAGCGGGGGCGGCGGCGGCAACACCGGCACCATCGGGCAGTGGGCCCCGGGCGCGTCGCTGTGCGGCGGACCCGGCAACCTCGGCGGCGGCAGCGGCGGCGCGGTGGGCTTTGGCGGCAACGGCGGCGGCGGGGTCAGCGGCGGCGGCGGCGGCGGGAGCGAAGGGCGCGCAGGGGGCGCGGGCTCGGGCGTCTCGGCCTTCGGCGGATCCAGCGGCGCGACGGGCGCCAACGGGCAGTCCAGTCGGATCACGTTGAACGGCGCGGCCACCAGCGTCGGGGGATACGTCGGCACCTCGGGCACCTCGGGCACCTGCGCGGCCGGCGGCGGCGCGGGCGGCTCGGCGAGCACCGACGACGTGAACGACCCGCTCGCCCTGCGCACCTTCTTCACCGGGTCGGGCGGCGGCGGCGGCGGCTCGGCCACGGCCCCGGGCGCGGGCGGCGGCGGCGGCGGCGGCGCGCTGCGGATCTCCAGCGCGACGCGCATCGTGGTGTCAGGGCGGCTCCTCGCCGACGGCGGCGACGGCGGCTCGGTGCGCGGCACGGGGACCGTCGTGGGCGGCGCGGGCGGCGGCGGCAGCGGCGGGCTGATTCACCTCGTCGCGCCGTCGATCATCACCCTCCCCAACGCGAGCGTCACGGCCCGGGGCGGCATCGGCGGCAACACCTTCAACACCGCGGGCGCGGCCTGCGAGCGCCTGGCGGGCAACGGCGGCGCGGGACGGGTGGTCCTGCGCACGCGCTGCGATCGGTTCATGGGCAGCGCGACCTTCGTGCCCCCGCTCTCGCCCTGCGTCGCCGCGAGCGCCGTGAGCGCGTCGGGCACCCCCGCGTCGATCACCGCCGCGTACCCGTGAGCGCTACGACGCGCCCGCGGCGATGACCTCGTCGAGGGCGCGCTCCAGCCGCGGGAGGTCCAGGGGCTTGTCGAGCACCGGCCGCGCGGCAGCCTCGGCGAAGGCCTGCGACGCCGGGGTGAACGCCCCGCCGGTCATGAAGAGGAAGCGCCCCGCGCAATCGGGCAGGGTCTCGCAGACCCGCGCGTAGAGCTCCATCCCGGTCATCTCGGGCATCATGAGGTCGCAGAGCACCGCGTCGAAGCGCTCGGACTGCAGGCGCGCCAGGGCGGCCGCGCCGTCGGCCGCGGTCGCGACCTCGCCGAACTGCCGGAGCTGCCGCGCGAGGGAGCGCAGGAGCGCGGGCTCATCGTCGACGAGGAGGATCCGCGCGGTCGGGCGACGCGACACGGCGCGCGACGGCGCGGGCGGGGAGGGAGCCACGGCCGCGGCCGCGAGGAGCCGCAGCCGGAGGGTCGCGCCGCCCCCGACCTCGCTCCGCGCGGAGATATCGCCCCCGAAGGCGCGCACGGTCGCGTGGCAGATGGAGAGCCCGAGGCCCATGCCCACGCCGACGGCCTTCGTGGTGAAGAAGGGGTCGAAGATGCGGCCGAGGATCTCCGCGGGGATGCCCCCGCCGGTGTCGCTGACCTCGACGATCACGTCCCCCTCGGGGGCGGTCCACGCGCGCACGCGCACGGCGTTCTCGTTCGCGGCGCCCTCGGGGATGGCCTGCGCGGCGTTCACCAGAAGGTTCACGAACACCTGCGCGAGGCGGGCCTCGTTCGCCACCACCCGCGGGAGCGTCGCGGGCGTGTCGCGCTCGAAGCGCGCGCGGTGCCGCAGCTCGTTGGCGGTCATCTTCACGGCGAAGTCCAGCGCGGCGTTGAGGTCGACGGAGGTCGTCTCGGCGTCGTCAGCGCGGGAGAAGGTCCGCAGGTCGCGCACGATGGCGCGCACGCGCTGGGCCCCCAGTTCGGCCTCGCGCAGGAGCTCGTCGAGCTCGGCGAGCTCGCCGCCCTGACGCAGCGACGCCCGCGCCTGCCCGACGCTCAGCAGCACGTAGCTCAAGGGGTTGTTGACCTCGTGGGCGACGCCCGCGGCGAGGGTCCCGACGGAGCTCAGGCGCTCTGCCAGCAGGAGCTGCGCGCGGAGGCGGTTGCGCTCGGTGACGTCCCGCGCGACGACCAGCCGCGCGATCTCTCCCTCGTACCGCAGCGGCTCCGCCGGGCTCACCTCCCAGGTCGCGTACGAGCCGTCGGCGCGCCGGATGGAGAGCTCTTGCGCGAGGGTCTCGCGGCGGGCCCCTTCGATGAGCGCGCGCAGCGCGGCGCGGTGCTGCGGGTGCGCCAGCTCCTCCAGCCGCCCGCCGATGACCGCGTCGGGCGCGACGCCCAGGAGCGACGCCCCTGAGGCATCCCCTCCGATTCCGCCGGGATTCCAGGCGTTGTACGAGGGGGCATGGCAGCCACGTTCGACTCCACGAAGACCTCCACTCAGCCTCGCTCGCACAAGCTTGACCCCTCCTCGATCCACGAGTTCATCGAGGACCTGATCGGTGACGACCTTCACGCCCAGCGCGTGCGGTCGGTTACGAACGGTGTCATCGGGGTGCTGCACGCGGCGACGCTTGCGATCCATGCGATCGGCGAGGGGCTCGCGGTGGCCATGGGTCTCGACCCCAAGCACGCGATCAAGCAGGTCGACCGCCTCCTGAGCAA
>JBILLI010001025.1:0-7637 GCA_044376155.1 Polyangiales bacterium | reverse complement strand
AAGATCGCCGCGTAGCGCTCCAGGATCTGCACGCCCTGGCGGTTCTTCTCGATGATGTAGTCCGTCGTGTCGCGGTAGAAATGCATGTACTCCGCGCGGGGGTACTCGAGCCTCGGGCCCGTGCGCTCCATGAACCCGAAGGGGTCGATGGGCCGCAGGAAGAGCGCCTTGCACCCGAGATCTGCGTACACGTCCACGATCTCGCGGCCCCGGGAGAGGGCCTCGCGGGTGGTCGTGAGCAGGGCCTCCACGTGGTAGAGCGACGTGTCGAGCCCGCGCTCCTCGTAGGCCTTGTTGATCCGCTTGATCCAGTACACCGCGGCCTTGAAGGCGCTGGAGGCCACGAGCTTGCGCTGCTTGTCGTGCAGGTGCTCGGGGCCGTCGATGCTGGTGCAGATCTGCACGCGGTGGTCGAGCAGGTAGGCGAGCTTCTCCTCGTCCATGAGGGCGAGGTTGGTCACCAGGGTGAACTCCAGGGACTTGCCCAGGGTCTTGTTGCGCTCCGTGGCGTACTCGATGATGTGCTTCATCACCGGGAAGTTCACGAGGGGCTCGCCGCCCTGGAACTCGATGGTGAGGAAGGGCGAGGTGGTCTGCAGCGCGAGGTCCACGGCCTTCGTCGCGGTCTCCACGGACATGTCCGTCTGCACGGCGTCCATGTTGGCGCGGGAGGCGTGGCAGTACACGCAGGTCTCGTTGCAGCGCAGGGTGACCACCATGATGTGGAGGTTCGGCCCCACGCCCAGGAAGCTCTTGCGCCGGCGCAGCCGCTCAACCGCCGCGGGCACGTCGAACTCCGCGCGGATGAAGTTGCCCTCCTTGAGCTTCTGGTGCAGCGCCGAGCCGCCCGTCACGGTGCCCTCGGCGAAGGCCCTGAACTCGTCGGCCGAGAGCGTGGCGAAATCGCCCTGGGCGTTGGTGATGACGAAGCTCCCGGCGACCTCGCGGTAGCGAAAGAACGCCGGGTACGTCGCGCTCGGGCGGGTGATCCCCGCGGGCAGCATCAGAACACCTCCCGGCGGGCGAGGCCCAGCGCGTGGTTGCAGAGCTCGTCGGCCACGCGGCGCTCGCGGGCGGGGCTCTTCGCGGCGACGCGCACCACGTGGTGCTCGCCCTCTTCGGTGAGGGTGAGGGCGGCGAAGCGCTCCAGGGCCTTGATCGCGCCCTGCACCGCGCGCACGTCGTAGATCGAGCGGTGAAAGCGTCGCTCGGTCACGGCTTCGACTCCGTCGGCTGCGCCCCGGCGGCCTCCTGCGCGGCCTCCTCGGGGGACTTCTTGCGGTACTTCTCCTCCCACGACATCGCGATGCCGAGGGGGTCGTCGAAGGAGTCCTCGGTGAAGTCGAAGGCCGCGAGGTCATCGAGGGTCGGCGGGCCCATTGCGCCCGCGAGCGCCTGCGTGGTCACGGTCTCGAGGATCACCCGGTTCTCTTCGATGATCTTCTGCCGCCACGCCTGCGAGAGCAGCTCGTTGGCGAACTCGCCCACCATGGACCGCAGGGCGTCGGTCGCCCCCGCGGCCTTGGGCGTGAGGGTCACGGAGTAGGCCCCGCCCTGGGGGCGGTCGAGCAGCACGTAGCAGCGGTCGATGAAGATGTAGGCCGCGCCGTACACGGCCTCCAGGGGATAGACCGCGACGTCGACGGTGAGCGTCACGCTGCCCGCCTCGGGGTCCGCCACCACGATGTCCTTCGGGAATCCTTCGAGTGTCGTCGTGCTCATGGTGCTCTCTTGAGAGGGCCGCCCCGGTGAATCCGCGCGGCGAACGCTCTATACCCCAGGACCTTCACCCCACGCGATACCAGAGCACCCACTGGTTGCTGGTCGCGGGGCCCACCTCCCGGCGCAGCAGCGGGGTCGCGCCGGGCAGCGCCGCCGCGATGAGCGCCGCAGTGCCCGCCGCGTCGTCGTTGCGAAAGTGCTCAAAAACCGAGCCTCCGCCCTCCGCCGCCGCCGCGTGCCGGCGGGACCGCACCAGCGCGAAGGCCTCGTTGTCGACCACCAGCAGCGTGCCCCCGGGGCGCAGGCACTTCGCAAAGTTTTCAAGGGCCCGCAACGGATTGCGGAGATGATTCCAACTGCGAAGAACGAGGACGTGGTCGAAGCGCCGCGCGGGGTCCAGCTCCTCCGCGGCGAGGGGGAGCAGCTCGGCCCAGGGCCAGCGGGCGCGCAGCGCGGCGATGCGGTCCGCGTCGGGGTCTACGCCCACGTAGCGCACGGCCCCGGCGGCGACGCGCGCGGCGAGGGTGTCTCCGTAGGGCCCGTGCCCGCAGCCCACGTCGAGCACGTCGCCCTGCAGCCCCGCGATGAGCGCGTGCAGCTCGGCGTCGTCGCGGGCGAAGACGTCTTCGCGCACGGGGTCGAAGAGCCCCGCGCACCGCGCTCTCACGGCGCACCCGGTGCAGAGCGGGCTTCGACGGAGCTGCACGAGGTCGCGGGAGAAATCGTCGGGGGCTTCTTTGTTGGAGATGTCGAGATAGAGCTGCCCGCGCAGGTGCTTGACCCGCGCGACGGCGGCCTCGTCGAAGTCGCCGGTGCGGGTCTCGTAGGCGCCCACCAGGGGGCCGCGGCGCAAGAAGAGCGCGCGCGCGAAATCCCAGCGCGCCGGGCCCGCGCGGGCCACGGGGCAGGCGGCGGGGTCCTCGCGCAGCAGAGCGCCCACGGGCCGCGCGAAGGTGTAGTGAAAGGAGTTCGAGCGCGGGCCCTGCGTCACGGCCTGACTGTATCCTCCCAGGCGATCCCATGGCACCACGCACAACCGACAACGCCCCGCGCGTCGCGCCGCCGCGCGACCTGACGATCCCCGACGAGGGCTCACGCACCGCGCGGGACGTGCTCTCCGCGGCGATGCGTCGGCTGCTGGGCGACCTGCGCCGCGTCGCCGCGCTGCCCGGCGAGGACCCGGCCGACGCCCAGGCCTTCGCAAGGGCCCTCGCGTGGGCGCTGCAGCACGCGCCCGGGGCCGTGGTGAGCGCGCTGCGCTTGCCCACCGTCGGCGCCCCGCTGCGCTGCGCGCGCAACGCCCTCGACGGCAAGGGGGACCGCGCGCAGCTGCCGGCGTGGTCCCGGGAGCTGCGCGCGGCCATGCTCGCAGACCTCGCCGCGCAGGGCGCGCTGCCCGAGCTCGTGCGCCTGTCTCGCCCGCCCCCCCGGGTGCTGGCGCCCCGCGCGCGCCTCGCCGCGGCCGTGCCCGAGGGGGGCGCGGTGACCTTCGCGCCCGGGGTGCTGCGCGTGGGCGAGCGGGAGGTCCCGCTGCGCGCGGGCAACGCGCCAGACGACCTGGTCACCCGGCCGTATCACCTCATCGAAGGCGAGATGCTCCTCGCCCAGGCCGACAACAACCCGCTGTCGATGTTCGAAGCCCACCCCGACAAGGAGGGCAACGCCATCGACCTCGGCGGCCACCCCGTGGAGGAGTGGGTCGACGTGCTGCGCGGGTGCCTCGACCTGACCGCGCGCTACATGCCCTCGCTGCGGGGGGAAATGGACCTCTTCGTGCACCAGATCGTGCCCGTGGGCTACCACGACCAGCGGCACCTCTCGGCGTCGTACCAGGAGTCCATCGGCACGATCTACATGACCCTGCACCCGAACCCGATGACCATGACCGAGGCGCTCATTCACGAGTTCTCTCACAACAAGATCAACGCGCTCTTCGAGCTCGACCCCGTGCTCGACAACGCCTTCTGGCCCCTCTACGCCTCGCCGGTGCGGCCCGACCCGCGCCCCCTGCACGGCGTCGTGCTCGCGGTGCACGCCTTTCAGCCCATCGCCCGGCTCTATGAAGCCATGACCGAGGCGGGGGAGCCCGTGTCGAAATCGCCCGATTTTCAAAGGCGATTCGCGCAGATCCGCAAGGTCAACCGCGACGGCGCGGAGGTGGTGTTGGGCCACGGGGTGCCCACCGCCGTGGGGCGCGGACTGCTCGACGAGATGCGCCGCTGGGACGAGCACTTCACGGCGTGACGAAGGGCTCCGAGGCCGCGTCGAGGCGCGCGAGGTCATCCTCGCTCAACGACCACCCCCGCGCGCCCATCGCCTCTCGTGATTGGAGACCGCTCTTCACCCCCACGATGGGCAGCACGTTGTCCTTGGCGCGCAGCCAGTTCAGCGCGACCTGGGCGAGGGGACGTCCCCCGTGCGCCGCGGCGACGTCGCGCATCACGTCGAGCAGGGCAGACACCCGAGGCCACACCCCGGGGTCGAAGAGCGGTGACGCCGCCCGCGGCCCCGCAGGGCGATGGGCGGGGTCGTAGCGACCCGTGAGCACGCCCTGCTCCAGCGGGCTGTACGCGATCAGCGTGGCCCCGCGCTCGCGGCACGCGGCGAGGGTGCCGTCTCGCTCCGGCGCGCGGTGCAGGAGGCTGTAGTGCACCTGGTGACTGGCCAGGGAGAGGCCCCGGGCGCGCAGGGCGTCGTCCGCGGTGAGCATCTCCGCGGCGGTGAAGTTGCTCACCCCGAGCAGCCGCACGGAGCCGTCGCGCACACACCCCGCGAGGACTTCCATAAGCGCTTCGATGTCGAACTCATCCCGGTCCGCCCAGTGGACCTGGTAGAGGTCCACGACGGTGCGGCGCAGCCGGCGGAGGCTCCCGCGCAGCGCCTCGGGCACCGCGCGCACACCCCCCCGGCCGGGCAGCGGGGCGAACTTCGTGGCGAGCACCAACGCCTCGGGCACCCGGGCCGCCATCCACCCCAGGACCTGCTCGGAGGTCCCATGGCCATACACCTCGGCCGTATCGAAGAATCGCCCGCGGCCCTCCAGGGCCCCTAGAAAGGCGTCGGCGATCTCGGACGGCCCGTAACCCGTCCCGAAGCCCCAACGCCCCTTATCGCCCCATTGCCAGCCTCCCAGGCCCATGTCTGGGACCACCACCCCGGAGCCACCGAGGTCCACCACCCCTCCGGCCATGGATTCCATACCTTTACCCACCTGTAGGTTGATGTAGGCGCGCGATCAATCCGGGTCTGAGTCTTACCTAGACGCCGTGTGCGACCCGACCGCCAGGGAGGGTCGCGCACGCGCGTCAGAAAAGGTCCTTCTAGGAAGTACCTTTAAGAGAGAAAATTTGGGTCGAATTCCCCTGTGATTTCAATACCATCTAAAACCGTGCCAGACAGGGTCTGCCGGTTTTTGCAACATTTCCGGACAGGGTCTGCCGGAATCTGCAACATTCGCCGCCGGGGTCTGCCGGAATCTGCAACACGATCCCCCCTCCCGGACACCGTCGGGGACGGACGGGGTCTGCCGGTTTCTGCAACAAGGTGTGCAACCGCTTGCGGGCAGGTCTGCCCGGCGGGGGTGTCCTGAGAGGGTGCGCTCGGGGAGCGCTCAGGACTGCTGGCGGAGCTTCACCAGGGCGTGATGGATGCTGTGCTTGAGGGGGCTCTCGGGGGAGGCCTCGGCGCGCATGATCGTGTAGCGAGAGACGCCCAGGGCGGAGGCGGCGTCTTCCTGGGTCCAGCCCTTGTGTTTGCGCCACGCGGCGAGCTCGCCGCCGGTGAGCAGCGAGGGGCCCGGCGGGGCGTCGGGGGGCAGCAGCCCGTGCACCATGCGCTCGCGGGCCCATTGGGGCTGGTAGAGCCGGCAGCGACCGAGGAGGGTCCACGGGGCGCTCTCCCACTCGAAGTGGCCCACGCCGTCGACGCGCTGCAGGGCCTCGAGGTTCTGCTGCAGGGCGAGCCAGGCGCGGCTGGGCTTCTGGTGCTTGATCTCGATCCCCGCGGCTTCGAGCAGCTTCGCGCCGGTGAGGGTGATGTGGTCGGTCTGCTCGTTGAGGTCCCAGCGCCAGCGGATCGGGAGGATGAGCCCGAGGGCCAGCGCGTGCGGGTGCCGCACGTGGTCGATGCGCGCGAGCTCCAGCGGCGCAGGGGCCCAGAGCCGCCCGATCTCTCCCGTGGAGCGGCGCACGCCCTCGTAGAGAATGGGGTGGATCACCAGCTCCATGCCCTCGAGCGTCCACTCGCTGCCGCGCATGGACTCCCCGCGCTGGGTCACCGCGAGCACCGGCCCGCGCAGGCGCACGGTGCCGTCGGGGTGATAGATCGCGAGCTCCATGCGGGTGAGGGCTTCGACCTCGGAGGCCACCGTGGACCGTAGCTTGGGGTCGCGCCGCGTGCGGTCGGCGTAGCCCAGGGCATCGAGGTGCGACTCCAGGGTCCAGCGGATGCGGCCGGTGCGCCCCGCGTCGGAGAAGAGGAGCTGCAGGGCGGCCCAGTGGCGCAGCCCCTGCCAGTGTTTCCACTCGCGCACGGCGTGGACGATGCGCTCGGGGAGGTCCTGCACGCTGAGCCGCAAACCGAGTTGTTTGCCGGGGTAGAGCACCTCGGCCCAGCCGTCGCGCACGGGGGTCTTGCGGATGCGCCGGTCCTTGGGGAGGTCGCGCCAGCCCGAGAGGAGCTCGTGGTGCACCGCGCCGGCGTCGAGGGCGATGGCGGGGCGTCGCTGAGACTCTCGGAGGTCGAGCTCGGCGCTCGCCACGAGCACACACGCGCGCAGGTCCCACTGCGCGAGGGCGTCGCGGAGCTCGTCGTCGAGGTCCGCGGTGGGGAGGCTCTTGAAGGTCGAGAGGTCGGCGCCCTGGAGGGGCCCCAGGGTGCCGTCGAGGAAGGCCTTGGCGAGGCGCTTCGCGAGGGGGTCCCGGGTCTGCTCGAGCAGCGTGGCCACGTCGCGCAGGGCGAGGTTCACGGGCCAGCTCCAGGTGGCCGTGTCGTGCGCCGCGGCGAGGGCGAGGGGGATCTGCGCGGGCTCGAGCTCCTGCCACGACGCGGTGTCCCCCTCCCAGATCATGCGAAAGGGCCATGCTTCCGCGGCGCGCTCGGTGACCGCCGCGCGCACCTTGCGGTCGGCGCAGAGCGCGTCGACGTGCGGCGCGATGGCGGCCAGCGCGAGCGACGCCGCGGACTCGATGCGCTCGGGCACCGAGGCCTCGTCGACCCACACCCGCATGTGCGGGTCGGTGCGCGGCACCTCGCGCACCAGCGTGCTCAACCGCGTGGACAGGATCATCGCCGGGATCACAGGGAGATCTCCTCGGGGAGGTCGCCCTCCACGAAGGATGTGCCCGTCCACTCGAGCTCTGCGCGGCCGAGGGGGCCGTGGCGGTTCTTGGCCACCACCAGCACCCGGCTGCGGGCCCGCTGCGCGTGCTTCGCGAGGACGATCACGGAGTCGGCCGCGTACTCGATCTCGCCGGACTCCTTGCCGAGACCCACCATGTCGCCGGGCTCGCGCGTGGGGTCGTTCACGAGCTCGGCGTAGTTCGCGCGGGCGGTGCTGGAGAGCACCAGCACGGTCGCGTCGAGGTCCCTCGCGAGGGTGCGGGCGACGTAGGAGATGCGGCCCACGGCGGTGCGGGGCTCCTCGCCGTGACGACCCGCGCAGAGCTGGAGGTAGTCCAGCACGATGAGCTGCGGGCGCAGCGCCCAGGCGCGGGCCGCGAGGGTCTCGGCGCCGTAGCCGTAGGGCGCGCCGCACTCGGTGTGCAGCGGGAGCGCGCGGGCCTCTCGGGCCGCGGCGACCACCCGGGGGATCTCCGGGTCGCTGAGGGTCCCGCGGAGGATCTGGCTCCACGGCGCGCCCGAAAGGGCGCCGACGACGCGCGCGGCCATGTCCCTGCGCGAGAGCTCGAGCGCGA
>JBILLI010000023.1:0-24805 GCA_044376155.1 Polyangiales bacterium | reverse complement strand
CGAGACCCGCCACGCCGCGCTGGCGTGGTCCGTGGCCGCGTGGCTCGACGGGGAGCTCGACGCCGACACCCGCGCCGCCGTGCGCGCCGCCCGCGACGCCGCGGTGGAGTCCCTCGCGCAGGAGCTACAGCAGGAGGTCCCGGAGTCCCTCGTGCGCGAGGCGGGGATGCCCCCGCGCGAGGTCGCCCTCGCGATGCTCCAGGGCCTGCGCGAGGCCCGCTGGGCGCAGGCCTGACCGCGCGCTTCAGGGCGCGGGCGCGAAGCGGGTGCGGTACCCCGAGGTCGGTCCGCAGATGGTGCCGCCGCCCGCGCAACCGCCCACGCCCGCCGTGCCCGCGGCGTTCTCGCTGCCCACGGCGCCCGAGCCCACGCCGCTCATGGTCTGGTACACGAGGTCGATGGTGTTCGTGGTCTCGCTCAGCACGATCTCGTAGGTGAGCGATTCTGAGCCCGAGCCATAGTGGTACTGGTTCTGCCACTCCACCACCCACTGACGGTTGGGCGCGGTGCCCACGGTGGCGACGCACATCCCGGGAGAGCGGTTGTAGTTGTCGCGCCAGTACGCGGCGATGACCCCGTTGGGCGCGCTCGCGTTGGGGAGGGTCCCGCCGAGGTCCGCGGCGGTGTCGCCGAGCATCCCGATCCAGCCGTTGGAGGTGAGGTTGATCTGCGCGTTGGCCGCGAGGTCGGTGGTCCAGTAGCGGAACGCGAAGGGGAGCGAGACGCGCACCGCGGCGTCGTCGGCGCCCGCGAGGTAGGTGAGCCGCCCGGGCACGCTGCACGCGTCGATGAAGGTCTGCGGCGAGCCCTGCTGCACGTAGCGGGTGGTGGGCACGGGGATGGAGCAGGTGCCGCCGCCGCACATCGACCGCGTGCCGCACGCGTTGCCGCACGCGCCGCAGTGGTTGTTGTCGGTCTGCGGGTTCACGCACGCGCCGCCGCACAGGATCTGCCCGCTCGGACACACCGCCCCGCACACCCCCGCGGCGCAGCTCGGAGCGCCCCCGGGGGGCGCCGCGCACGCCGTCCCGCACGCGCCGCAGTGCGACGTGCTGGTGCGCAGGTCGGTCTCGCAGCCGTTGCCCGGGTCGCGGTCACAGTCCCCGAAGCCGGTCGCGCAGGTGAGCGCGCACGCGCCGAGGCTGCACCGCCCGGTGGCATTGGGCGCGGTGCCGCAGCGGTTGCCGCACGCGCCGCAGTGCTCCTGCGACGAGAGGATGTCGGCGCAGGTCTCGCCGCAGAGGGTCTGCCCGGGCATGCAGCGCGTGGCGCAGGCGCCCATGGCGCAGACCGCGAAGGAGCCGCCGGGGCACACCGCGCCGCAGCGCCCGCAGTTCGCGAGGCTCTCGGCGAGGTTGGTCTCGCAGCCGTTGGCCGCGTCGCCGTCGCAGTCGCCGAAGCCCGTCGCGCAGGTCAGCCCGCACACGCCCGCCTCGCAGCGCGCGGTGGCGTTCGCGCCCGCCATACACGCGCGCCCGCACGCGCCGCAGTTCGAGACGTCGGTCTGCGGGTCGACGCACGCCGTCCCGCAGCGCTGGCGCGGGGACTCGCAGGCCGTGACGCACGCGCCCATCTCGCAGCGCTGCCCGCCCTCGCACGCGCGGCCGCACGCGCCGCAGTGCGTGGGCTCCACCGCGGTGTCGACGCACACGCCCGCGCAGAGGGTGCGGCCGGGGTCACACGTCGGGCCGGTGTCGGTGGGCACATCCGCGGGCGGGGTCACCGCGTCGACGGCCGTGACGACATCGGTGAGGGTGGGGACGTCCTTCGGGGGCGCGGCGACGTCGCGGGGCGCGACGACATCCGTGGGTGCGACGACGTCGACCTCCGGGGTGGCGGGCACGTCGTCCTTCTTCAGGGACGCATCGGGGTCGAAGGTGCCCCCGGTGCTCCGGGGCGCGTCACAGCCGGGGGCGAGGAGGACCAGCAGGGGGAGGCCGCGAAGGATGGACGAGGCGCGCATCGGTCGATGATAGCGCGCCGCTTCGCGCCCCGCGCGTACGCTGCATCCCCTTGTGTCGCAGGGCGTTCGACGCGCCCCGGGACCACGGCGGGGCCTCAGCGTCGATGGAGCGCCGTGGCGACGGCGAGCCCCAGCGCGATGCCGCCGGCGAACCACGCGAGCTTCGACGCGACGGGGACCTCTGCGGGCGGCAGCGGAAAGGTCACCGCGCGCACGGTCTCCTGCTCGGCGTCGACCAGCAGCACGCCGCTCACGTCGAAGGCGATCCGGTACTCCAGGAGTTGCCGACGGGTCGCGGGCGTGTCGAGTCGCGGCGCCTGCCGCCCGGTCTTCACCTCGGCGACGTAGCGACGGTCGTCGAGGGAGACGACGAGGTCCGCGCGGAGGTCCACGGGGTGGGGCGCGCCGTCGACGTCGAGGTCGTAGCGCAGCGAGACCTGGCGCCCGAGCACGGTGTACCCGAGGTCGGTGAGCAGCGACTCGGCGCGCGCCTCGCCCGCGGCCCCGCGCTCACGGCGCAGGCGAAACGCGCGACGACGCGAGGCCCGCTCGACCACGTTCGCGAGCACCGCCACCAGGGCGAGCAGGGCCGCGACGACGGCGAGGGTCTCGGGCGTGAGGTCGACGCGGTCCATGGCTGCCGTCAGCCTGCGCGCTCGATCGATTGCATGCGCCCGAGGGTCGCACCGCCGCGCGCGCGCGGGCCAGTTCGCGACCGCCGCGGGGGCCCCTTACCCCAACAGCGCCGCGAGGCGCTCGGCCTCGCGCTTCGCGCCCGTCACACATCCCGCGATGCCCGGACCATCCCACGCCGCGCCGAGCACCGTGATGCCTCCCAACGCGGTGGCCTTCGCGCGCGCCTCGGCGACGCGGGCGGTGTGCCCCGGGGTGGGCTGCGGCGTGCCCTGCTCGTAGCGCTCCAGCGCGGTCCACGCGGGCTCGGGCGCGGGGAGCAGCACGCGCAGCGCGTCGAGGCAGCGGGTGATGATCTCGTCCTCGGGGTCGTTCATCCACGCGAGGGCGCGGTCGGGGCGCACCGCGAGGCGGATCACCGTCAGGTCCTCGGTCACGCGGTCGGGCCACTTGCGGTCGACGAAGCTCATCGCGCTGAGCGCCCGCAGCGGCTCGTCCACGCTCCGCGGGATCAGCGCCCCGCTCGCCTCGGGGCACCGCAGCGCCGCGCGCGGGAACGCCGCGATGACCGTCATCGCCGCGCGGAGCTTGAACGCGCCGACGGCCTCTCCCGCGGCCGCGTCCACGGGCGTCAACAGCCGCCGCACCGTGGGCGGCGACGCCGCGAGGACCACCTCGTCGGCCGCGTGCACCGCCCCCGACGCGTCGCGCAGCGTCCACCCCGCGCCCGCCCGCGTGAGTTCAATCACGTTGCAGCCCAGGGAGATCCGCGCATCTCCGAGCGTGCGGGCGAGGGCGTCGGTGAGGCTGTCCATGCCGCCGGGCGGCGCGCGCAGGGGAACTCCTCCCGCCGAGGGCTTCGGCGCCGCGGCCATCGCGCGAATCAGACTCCCGCGCACCTTCGCGAGGGCGGGCATGACCACCTGCGCGTCGAGCTCGTCGACGTCGCCGCCGTAGATCCCGCCGACGATGGGCTCCACGAGGCGGTCCTTCACCTCGCGCCCGAGTCTTCGGCCCACGAGCTCGCCGACGCTCACGGCGTCGGTGCGGTGCGCGGGGAGCAGCAGGTCGAGGCCCGCGCGGAGCTTGCCCCAGGGCGAGAGCAGCGCGGTGCCGGCCATCTGCGACAGGCTCCGCGGCATCCCCATGGCGAGCCCCTCGGGCATGGGGTGCAGCGCGCGACCCCGGGCCACCAGCACCTTCCCCGCCTGCGACGGCGCGGCCAGGGGCGCGGCGCCGACCTCCTCGCAGAGACTTCCCACGGCGCTGCCCGGCATCGCCATGAACGCGTCGGGCCCGAGCTCCACCACGCACCCGTTGCGCCGCAGCGTGCGCACATTGCCGCCGGTGCGCGGCGCGCCCTCGAGGATCTGCACGTCTGCATCCGGGCGGAGCTGTGTGAGGTAGTACCCGAACGCGAGCCCGGCGACGCCGCCGCCCACCACGATCACCTTGCGCAAAGTCGCTCTCCCGCGGCGCGATGGGCGCGGCCGCGCGGCGCGGAGCATAGGGCCATCGACGCCTCGGCGCGAACCATGCTGGGCCGTGGATGCGTCCAAGGGGACGTCAACGAGGTGCAACGATGAGATCCGTGATGGTGATGGTGGTTCTGGCCCTTGGCTGTGGTGGCGCGTCGGCGAACCGCGCGTCGACGATTCCGGCGGAGGCGCAGCCCCGGTGGAACGCTTGTCGGGCCGCGTTGACGGAGCACTGTCACCACCTCGGGCACGGCGACCCGTCGATCGAGAACCAGTGCGAGCGCGACACCCAGGCGGAGTACGCCGCGCTCACCACGGACGAAGCGCGCACGCAGTATCTGACCTCGCACGGGTGCCGCGTCACGCCGTGATCCGTCGGCCAGGGCTGACGTCGGGGAGCCCCGACGTCGGCGCCTACCGACGCCCGCTCCGCAGCCGCTGCAGGATCAGCAGGTGCGTGAGCAGGATCAGCGGCACCACGAGCACGGGCAGCGTGGCGTAGGGGAGCGTGCGCATCAGCGCGAAGAAGCGCAGGTCGCGCTCGAGGAAGAGCATCCGCTGCGCGGAGACGAAGACCGCGAGGATGTCGGCGAACGCGAAGACGTTCCACGCGAGCGCCAGCCGACGCGAGGTCTCGCCCGAGCGGGTGACCAGCCACGCCGCGGGCAGCGCGAGGAGCCCCGCGGCGATGTCGCCGGGCCCCGCGATCATCGCGAAGGCCGCGGGCAGTCGCCCCGCGCGCATCTCCCACAGGAACAGCGCGCCGAAGAGCACCCGCACGGTGTGGTAGAGCACCGCGACGCGCAGGTCGACCCCATCGGCGAAGGCGCGCACCGCGGGCACGCGGCGCCACGCCCACACGGCGAGCAGCACGGGTGACCAGATCAACAGCGGCACCGCGGGAGGCGGCAGCGAGGCGAGGGCGCCGCTCACGGCGACGGCGAGGGCGGTGACGCCCCACAGCGCGAAGGCCGCAGGCACGACGCGAACAGACGACGAGGCGGGCGCAGACATGGCGGAGGCTCCTTCGCGCGCCGCGGGAGGGCGCGCGCCGCCCCTATTTCACCCCTTGTACCACCCTTGAAATGCCTTGTTTTCAAGCGTGTCCCGCGTCGTCCCTGTACGGCCCGCCGTGCACCCCTGACGGCGCGCTTGACGCCCACCGCCCGCGCGGCGCCTGATCGCGCGGTGCGCGCCTGGACCCACGACGCCCTCGCCCGGATCGACGCCGACTTCACCCGCAGCGCCGACACCCACCTGCTCCGCGTGGACCTCCCGTGCCTCGGCGGCGTGGACCTCTACCTCAAGGACGAGTCGACCCACCCCACCGGGAGCCTCAAGCACCGCCTCGCGCGGTCGCTGTTTCTGTACGGATTGTGCAACGGGTGGATCCGCGAGGGCACGACGATCATCGAGGCCTCGTCGGGCTCCACGGCCGTGAGCGAGGCCTACTTCGCGCGGCTGCTGGGCCTCGATTTCGTGGCCGTGATGCCCCGCAGCACCTCGCCCGAGAAGGTCGCGCAGATTCGCTTCTACGGCGGACGACCCCACCTCGTCGACGACCCCACCGAGGTCTACGCGACCTCGCTGCGCCTCGCCCGCGAGACCGGCGGACACTTCATGGACCAGTTCACCTACGCCGAGCGCGCGACCGACTGGCGCGGGAACAACAACATCGCCGAGTCGGTGTTCGCGCAGATGGCGCGGGAGCCCCACCCCGTGCCCGCGTGGGTGGTCTGCGGCGCGGGCACCGGCGGCACCTCGGCGACGCTCGGACGCTTCGCGCGCTACCGCCGCCTCGACACCCGCGTCTGCGTGGTGGACCCCGAGAACTCGGTCTTTCACGACTACTTTCACACCCGCGACCCGGGCGTCTCGGTGCGCTGCGGCTCGCGCATCGAGGGCATCGGGCGGCCGCGCGTGGAGCCCAGCTTTCTGTGCGACGTCATCGACCGGGTGCTGCGCGTGCCCGACGCCGCCACCGTGGCCGCGGTGCGCTTCCTCGAGCGCGTGCTCGGGCGGCGCTGCGGCGGGTCCACGGGCACGAACCTCTGGGGATCACTGGTGCTGGCCGATGAGATGCGGCGCGCGGGGCAGCGCGGGTCCATCGTGACGCTGCTCTGCGACCCGGGGGACCGTTACGCGCACACCTATTTCGACGACGGATGGGTGAGGGCCCAGGGGCTCGACCCCGAGCCCTACACCCGGGTGCTGGATCACTTCGCCGAGACGGGCGTCTGGGCGATCGGAGAGGCGCTCACGGGCACGCGGTAACCCCGCGGATCCAGCGCTCCAACAGGGCCACCCCGGGCTCATCGACCCGCCCGCTGCCGATGGGCGGCATGCGGTTGAGTCCGGTCTCGCGGGAGCGCAGCACGAGCAGCGAGCGCTCGGGCGCGCCGGGGCTGAGCTGCCGGGCGTTGGCCACGCCGAGGTCCCCCGCCATGGGGGTCGCGTTGCAGGTGGCGGTCATCGCGAAGGGCGTGGTGAACCGCAGGTCCATGGCGCCGCGGCCGGGGCCCTCGGGGCGGTGGCACTGCGCGCAGTTGGTGTGAAGGTACGCGCGGGCCCGGGCCTCGTCGGTCCCTTCGGTGCCGTAGGGGTTCACGAAGCGCGGGAGCATCGCCGGGGGCATCGCCAGGGGCGCGGCGAAGGCGCCGATGGCCTCGAGGGTGGCGAGCTGGTTCGCGCGTCGTCCCGTGGCGGGGTACACGATCTCGCCGTTGAGCTGCGCGGTCTCGAGCCCCAGCGAGCGGCCCGCGGCGCGGGTGTGGCACTCCATGCACTGGGCGCGCGAGGGGTAGACCCAGCGCCCCGCAGGGTACTCCCGCACGAGGCTCCCGTCGAGCAGCGTCGCGTCGGTCTGCGCGTCGTTCCATTCGTAGGTGTAGCCCGCCCAGTCGCCGTCGTCGTGGCGCACCATCAGCCGCGTCTCGATGCGGCGGCCGCCGAGGGTGAAGTCCTTCACGAGCAGGGTGCCCACGGGGAGGTCCCAGTCGCCGTCGGGGTTCACGGTGATGCGCCCGCCCTCGGGGAGCGCGAGGTGGCGGGTCTTCTCGGCGTCGTCGCTCCAGAAGGGCGCGTTGGGCGCGTAGGGGATCAACCCCGACGCGGGCCGCAGCGGGTTCGCGGGATCGACGCAGCCCGTGGCCGTCAGCGTGCGGGGGACCCTGTCCATGGCCGCGCCCGCGGGGGTGAGCTGGTCGACGCGCCCGTCATAGTTCACCACGTAGACCTCGCCGTCGGCGTCCTGCGCGAACGACGCGATGTTGCGGCCCGTGCTGGCGAGGAGTCGCCCGCTGGCCGCGCCATTGTTGTCGTACGAGACCGCCCAGAGCCGACCGCTCACGAAGTCGCCGTAGATGAACGACCCCACCAGCGAGGGGATGGCGCGGCCGCGGTAGACGAATCCGCCCGTGATCGACCCGCCGTCGCTGCGGCCGTACTCCACCACCGGGAGCACCAGCCCCGCCTGGTTGCAGCTCGTCCCGACGAGGCAGCGGGTGCCCTCCATGGTGGCCCACCCGTAGTTGCCCCCGCGACGAATGATGTCGACCTCTTCGAGGCGGTTCTGCCCGACGTCCCCCGCCCAGAGCTCTCCGGTCGCGGTGTCGAAGCTGAAGCGCCACGGGTTGCGCAGGCCCCAGGCCCAGATCTCGGGGCGGCCGCCGCCCATCGCGAAGGGGTTGTCGGTGGGGATCGCGTAGCGCGGCATCGCGCTCTCGGCGACGTTCACGTCGATGCGCAGGAACTTCCCCAGCAGGGTGTTGAGGTTCTGCCCGTTGCGCTGCGGATCGTTCGCGCTCCCACCATCGCCGAAGCCGATGTAGAGCATCCCGTCGGGGCCGAAGGCGATGCCGCCGCCGTTGTGGTTGGCGAAGGGCTGCGCGACCTCCATGATGATCCGCTCGGAGGCGGGGTCGATGGTGCGGTTGTCGCTCATCGTGAAGCGCGCGATGCGCGAGATGAGCGCGGCGCCGCCCGAGCCCGGCGCGGTGTAGTTGAAGAACACGTGGCGGTTGCGCGCGACGTCGGGGTGGAACGCGATGCCGAGCAGCCCCGCCTCGCCGCCCGAGCGCAGCCGCGCGGAGATGTTCAGCGCCGGGGTGCGCGCGGTGTCGGTGGCCGTGAACGACGACACGGTGCCCGCCTGCGCGACCGCGAACCAGCGGCCGGGTTCGAGGGGAGAGGGCACCACCGCGACGGTGCTGGCGAGGGTGGGGAGGCCCGTGAAGACCCGGGTGAGTCCGACGCCGCCGACGGTGGGCCGCGGGAAGGCCACGCAGGTGGTGTTGCGCGGGCGCGCGTCGAGGCCCGTGGGTGAGGCGGGCGGGAGGTCGATGGGCACGTCGCGGGGCGCGGCGACATCCGTGGTGGACATCGCCGCGTCGGGCACGTCGGTCGTGGGGTTGGTCCCGCTCACGGCGTTGGAGCAGGCGAGGAGGGAGAGCGCGGGCAGAAGGAGGAGTGTGCGCACGACGCGCTGTTTATCACGCCGCGCGGGCCGTGGCCGTCAGGGGCACTCGCCGCTGCGCGCGACGTTCACGCCCTGGCTCCCGGCCACGCACGCGCTGGAGTACGTGCGCCCGTCGCAGCCGCACACGGGCGCGTAGATCCCCGGGCAGACCTCGGGCCGCGGGGCGCAGGCGCCGACGCCGCCACACGCGCTGGCTGCGCAGTAGGTCCCTGCGACGCAGGCGGAGTTGTCACGGCAGCCCGCACCCGCGTCGGGCGGCGTCGCGGTGCAGGCGCCGACGTACTGCGTCGGCTGCGAGGGCCGACAGCCCTGGTAGGTCACGCCGTTGCAGCCGCAGAAGGTCTCGGCGCGAAGGCAGGCGATGCCCGCCTCGCAGGTCCCGCGCGCGCCGCACGCGCTCGTGGGGAACACGCACTCCTGCCCGCTGCCGCAGTCGCGCGCCGAGGCGCAGCCCGTGGCGACACCACCGTCCTGCGACGCGCACGCCCCGCGGCTGCGCGTGGGCTGCGTGGGGCGGCAGCTCTCGTAGGTCTCGCCGGTGCACGAGCAGTAGGTCTCGGCGCGAAAGCACGGCGTGGGGAGCTCGCAGGTGCCCACGGCGCCGCACTCGCCCTCGGGAAAGACGCACTCGCGGCCGGTGCTGCCGCAGTCGCGCGCCGAGCGGCACGACGAGACGGTGCCGCCGTCTTGCGCCGCGCACTCGCCGCGCCGCGCGATGCGCGCGCCGCCCGCGGCCGCCGCGCAGTCGTTGCCGTAGGTGCGGCCGTCGCAGCCGCACACCGGCGAGTAGCTCAGGTCACACGCCTCGGGGCGCGCCGCGCAGGTGCCCGCGGTGCCGCAGCCCGCGCCCGCGCAGTAACGCCCCGCGCCGCACTGCTCGTTCGCGGTGCAGCGCGCGGGACCCGCGTCGACACCCGCGTCCCGCGCGGCACACTCGCCCTGCGCGGCGATGCGTGCCCCGGCACCCTGGGCCTGACACTCGTTGGCGTACGTACGACCGTCGCAGCCGCACACGGGCGCATAGATCTCGGTGCACACCTGCGGCCGCGCGACGCACGCGCCCGCGGTGCCGCAGCCCGTCCCGGCGCAGAACTGCCCCGCGCCGCACTGCTCGTTGGTGGTGCACCCGCCCGGACCAGCGTCGACCGCACCGCACGCGCCCTGCGTCGCCACCCGCGCGCCGCCCGCGGCCGCGCCGCAGGCGTTGGAATACGTGCGGCCGTCGCAGCCGCACACGGGGCTGTAGTCCGCCGTGCAGCCCTGGGGCTTCGGCGCGCAGGTGCCCGCGGTGCCACACCCGTTGCCCGCGCAGTAGTTGCCCGTGGGGCAGTCGCTGTTGAGCGTGCAGCGCGCGCCGCCGTCGCTCGCGCTCACCACGTCCGTCGCCGCGCCGCCGTCGACCGCCGGGTCCAGCGCACGGATCGCCACCGGACCGCAGCCCGACACGATCACCCCGAAGACCACCGCCCATGAAAAGCTCTTCGTTCGCTTCATGCCCCACAGAGCCCCGGCGCTGGCACACCGGCTCACGAAATCGTGCTGTGAAATGGGCGCACACGAGAAGCACCAGGTCTGGCACACAGCGGCGCACCGCCCCCTGCGTTCCGCCATCGACCGGACGGCATGATTTTTCCTGAGCCGCTTCCGGGGCGTGGGTGCTCTGTGGCAAGGCAGGCAATGGATGTCCGTGGCGTTGCAGCATGAAGGTCTCGCGATGGATCCCTCCATCGCGGCGACGTCGGCGCGGCGCGTCGGTCCACCGGAGGCGCTCGTCGACGACGCCGATCTGGTGCTCCGGGCGCGCGCGGGTGACCCCCGCGCGGGGGAGGCCATCTATCGCCGACACGTGCGCTACCTCGGCTCCATCGCGCTGCGGCTCTGCGGTCGGCAGCAGGACGCAGAAGACATCGTGCAAGAGACCTTCGCCCTCGCGCTCCCCCGCCTCGACCAGCTCCGCGAGCCCGGCGCGCTGCGCGTCTGGCTCGCGCGCGTGGCGGTGTCGCAGGCCCGCCGTCTCCTGCGCCGCCGTCGGATCTTGAGCTTCGTGGGGCTGCACGACGACGCGGTGCCCGCCGACTCGCTGTGCGCCGTCGACGCGCCGCCCGAGGTCCGCGCGGAGCTCGCGCAGGTGCAGGCGGTGCTCGCGACGGCCTCTCCCGACGAGCGCGCGGCGTGGTGGCTGCACCGCGTCGACGGCGAGACGCTCGAGGCCACCGCAGAGATCTGCGACTGCTCCCTCGCGACGGTGAAGCGCCGCGTGGCCGCCGCCGAGGCCCGACTCGCGCGGGCCCTCGCCCAGGAGAACACGCCATGAGCGACCCCTCGGAGCTCCGCGCGCACCTCCGCGCCCCCTTCAGCGACGCCCAGGTCGAGGCGATCTGGCGCGGCGTGCAGGCGCGTCGCGCGCGGCCGTCGCGAAGGGCGTGGCTGGCCCTCGCGGCGCCCGCGCTGGCCGCGCTGGTCGTTGGTGTCATGCGCCACCGCGCGCCCCCGCCCGCGGCCGTCGCCCTGCCCGAGGGGGCGCTGCGCCTCGTCGACGGCAGCGGCGTCACGGCCTCACGGCTGCGTAACGACACCGGGGCGCCCACCTCGCTGCGGCTGAGCGATCGGTCGACGCTCACCCTGCACCCCGCCGCGTCCCTCCTCCCCACCCGCAACGACGGGCAGGCGATGGAGCTCGAGCTCCGTCAGGGCACGGCCGACTTCGAGGTCACGCCGGGCGGTCCGCGCCGCTGGCGCATCGCGTGTGGCCTGGCCACGGTCACGGTGGTGGGCACGGCGTTCACGCTCGAACGCGAGGTGTCTTCGCTGCGCGTGCGGGTGTCGCACGGCACGGTGTGGGTCGACGGCGCGTGGGTCCCCGGGGGGCACCGGGTTCTCACCGCGGGGCAGTCCCTGGCGGTGCTGCGTCCTGCGCCCGCACCCGCGCCGACGGTCGCGGCCGCGCCCGCGCCCGCGCCGACGCGACCTGCCCCCCGTGTGGTCCCCCCGGCCCCGCCCGCGTGGCGCGCGCAGGCGCAGCGCGGAGACGTTCGCGGCGCATGGGACTCTCTGGGCGATCAGGGCTTCGCGCGCGAGTCGCACACCGCGTCGCCCGCCGTGCTGCTCGAGCTCGCCGACGTCGCGCGGCGCACGCGCCACCACGACCTCGCCGCCCCGCTGCTGGAGCGCTTCGTGCGCGAGCACCCCGAGCACCCCGAGGCCGCGATGGCGGCGTTCACCCTCGGCCGCGACGAGCTCTCGCTGCGCGCCCGCCCCGCGTCGGCGGCGACGTGGTTCCAACGCGCGCTCGCGCTGCGCCCGCCGAGGAGCCTCGAAGAGGACCTCCGCGCGCGCCTCGCCGAGGCCCACCTCGCCGCGGGTGATCGCGAGGCCGCGTGCGCGGTCGCGAGAGAGTCCCTCGCGGCGTTCCCGCAGGGACGTCACGCGTCGCGGCTGGCACAGGTGTGTGAGCCGCGGTGAGGCTGCGCCCCCTCGCGCTGGCGCTCACCCTCGCGGCCGCGACCGCGCGCGCGCAGACCGCCCGTCCGCCCCCGCGGCGGGTGCAGGTGGCCCCGCTCGCGTGCGCCACGCCGGGCTTCGACCCCGCGCCGTGGCGGGACCTGCTGCGCACCGAGCTGGAGTCTGACGGCGTCGAGGACGTGCGCTTCGAGGGCGACGCCGCGGGCGCCATGGCGTTGATTCAACTGGATTTTCCGCGATGTGCGGCCGACGCGTCGGCGGTGATCCTGGAGATCGACGACGCCCTCACGAACAAGCGCGTGCGCCGCGAGGTGGACCTCGGCGACGTGCCCGCGTCGGGCCGTCCGCGCGCCCTCGCGCTGGCCGCGGCCGAGCTGCTTCGGGCGAGCTGGGCCGAGCTCGCGCTGCCGCCTCCGCGCGCGACCCCTGCGCCCGTGGCCCCCGCGCCGGTGCGCCTCGCGGTGACCCAGCGTCTGCGCGAGGCCTTGCGCCCGTCGGAGCCGCCGCCGCCGCCGCGTGCGCCCGTGCGCCGCTGGGACCTCAACGCCTCGTTCGTGCTGCAGACCTTCCCCGCGGCGAACGTCGCGCTCCTCGGCGGGCGCGTGGCGGTGAGCTACCTGCCCTCACCGCAGTGGCCGCTGCGGATCCGTCTCGACCTCGGCGCGCAGAGCGGCACGGCCTTCGACCCCCTCGGCGAGATCGACCTCGGGATGGTCACCGGCGCCCTCGGCGCGACGCTCACTGCGGGGGGAGAGCGGGTGGCGCTGGAGCTGGGTCCGCGGGTGGAGGCGGGGTGGTCGTGGGTCTCGGGGCGCCCCACGGTGGCCGGGGTGCGGGGCGGTCAGGGCGACGCCGCGGTGTTCTTCCTCTCGGTGCTCGCCACCCTGCGCGTGCGGGTCAGCCCGCGCTGGTGGACCACCCTCGACGCCACCGCGGGCACCCCCTTGCGACCCGTGGTCATCGAGAGCGGCGCGGCGCGGGCGGCGGGCTTCAGCGGGCCGATGCTGACCCTGGGCCTCGGCGTGGCCGTGGCGCTGTGAACTACTCTCGGATCAACCGTCGCGCGGCGCGGGCGATCTGCTCCAGGCCCTGCGCGTCGGCGCGGTAGTACCCGCGAATGTGCATGCGACGGTCGATGAGCATGATGTGCTCGCCGTGCAGGATGTTGTAGTTCGCGGGCCGCGCGCCCTGATACTCGGGCGCCTGCAGCGCGAGGTTGAAGCCGCGCACGGAGATGTCCTGCACCGCGCCGTTGGGCCCCGTGAGCATGGACCACATCCCCGGGTCGACCCCGTACTGCGCGCCGTAGGTCCGCAGGCGCTCGGGCGTATCAACGGTGGGGTCGACGCTGAACGACACCAGCCGCAGCCGCTCGCGCTCGTTGCGCAGCCGGGCCTGCACCCGGGCCATGTGCCGGGTGAGCCGCGGGCACGACGACGGGCACGACGTGAACATGAAGTTCGCGATCCAGACCTTGCCCTGGAGGTCACCGCTGCCGAAGGTGTCTCCGCGCTGACTCGTAAGGGAGAAGTTCGGCACCACCCCGAAATCCTGCAGGGGCTCGGGGCGGAACTTCAGCATGATCGCGACGGGGATGGCCGCGAGCACCACGAGCCACAGCACCGCGGTGACCGGGCGACGCCGGGCCGCGCGAACGATCCAGGGCTCGGCGCTCATCGCCCGTGACCGCGCAGCACCGCGTCGACGATGAGCGCCAGAAAGAGCCCCGTGAGGTACACCAGCGAGAAGAGAAAGACCCCGCGCGCGTGGCCCTCTTCGGGCTCCTTCGCGCGCAGGCCGGGCAGCGTCTTGACCACGAACGCGCCCCCGAGGATCGCCGCGGCCGCGCTGTAGAACCACCCCGCCACGCCGAGCAGCGGCAGGCCGAAGCTCACGGGCACGAGGGCGAGGGTCCACAGCGCGATGTGCCTGCGCGCCACGGCGTCGCCGCGCACGATGGGCAGGGTCTTCATGCCCGCGGCGGCGTAGTCGTCCTTGCGGTAGATCGCGATGGCGAGGAAGTGCGGGAGCTGCCAGAGGAACAAGATCGCGAAGAGCACCAGCCCCGCGCCCTCGACGCGGCCGGTGGCCGCCGTCCACCCCATGAGCGGGGGCAGCGCGCCGGGCACCGCGCCGACGTAGAGCGCCGCGGGGGAGCGGGTCTTCATCGGGGTGTAGACCAGCACGTAGCTCCCCAGCGCGAGCGCACCGAGCACCGCGGTGATGGGGTTCACCGCGATCCACAGCACCGGGATCGACACCAGCGCCAGGGCGACGCCCAGCACCAGGGCCACCCGGGGCTCGAGCCTCCCCGCGGGCAGGGGGCGCCCCCGGGTGCGGGCCATGAACCGGTCGATGTCGCGCTCGATGTAGCAGTTCAGCGCGTGCGCGCCGGCCACCGCCAGGGTGGTGCCCACCAGCGCGGCCACCGATGACCAGCGCGCGAGGGTGCCGTGCGCCAGCCAGATGCCCCCCGCAGTGGTGCACAGCACCAGCGACGACAGCCGCGGCTTGGTGAGCGCGATCACGTCACGCAGGAGATCCAGGGGGCTCGAAACCTGCGCCATCATGCACGCCGTCTCCGCGCTCGCGCGCGACGGGAAAATCTCGCGGCGGCGCACCGAGAAGGATGGGCCGCCGCGTCGTCGCGGCAACGGGCGGCGGTCTATTCCCGCGGCCACGCGCGGGTGTCAAGCGCAGGGTACGGCGTGGAGGGGGTTCAGTTGGGGAACGCGGCGATGTACGCGCGGCCCGCGGTGCCCGCGCCCGCGGTGAGGGCGCACGCCGACACCAGCGGCGGGTTGAACGCGCCGTTGAGGCTGCACGCCGTGGTCAGCGCCGAGATGCGCACGCGGCCGAGGCCGCCCGCGCCGCCGGGGGTGTTCGAGTAGATCGTCGCGCCGGTGCCGCCCGCGCCGCCCACGGCGCTCACGGTCGCGCCGCTCGCGACGCTCACGTTGGGGGCGTAGACGAAGACCACGCCGCCCGACCCGCCGCCGCCGCCGCCGCCCACACACGCCGCGCGGCTCGCCACGCCGCCGTTCGCGAGGAGGCGCCCCGACGCGGTGACGGTGATCGAGACGTGCGACGCGACGCGCAGCGCGCCGCCGCCACCGCCGCCGCCGGTGCCTTCGTCGCCGCCGCCGCCGCCGCCGCCGGAGCCGGGCTGAAAGGTCGTCGCCACCGCGAGGTCCGCCGCCGCCGCGCCGCCGATGGAGCCGCCGCCGCCGCCGCCGCCGCCGTAGGGCGTGTAGCCCGAGCGGACCTCGGAGTCGGCGCCCGCGCCGCCGTTGTACGTGACGTTGCCCGCGCTGCCGCCCGCGCCGCCGCGGTTGCGTCCGCCGCCGCCCGCCGCGCCGCCGCCACCGCCGCCCGGGCCGCCGCCGGCACCGCCAGGGCCGAGGTTGCCGTACGCCGCGCCGCCGCCGCCGCCGGCAGGACCGCCACCGCCGCCCCCCCCGCCGCCCGCCGCGTATCCGCCGCCGCCACCGCCCCCCGCGCTGCCACCCGCGCCGCTGAGGCTGCCCGTGGGCATGGCGCCCGCGTAGCCGCTCATCACCACGCCGCCCGCGCCGCCCGTGCCGCCGCAGCGGCCGTTGATCCCGCAGAGGTCACCGTCGCGGCCCACGGCGTTGGGGTTGCCGGTGTCACCGCCGCCCGAGCCCGACGCGTTGTCGTAGCAGTCGGTGTGCGCGCCGCCGTTGCCGCCGCTGAGGTTGATGGTCCCGGCGATGGTGACCGCGCCGGTCGCGCGGAGGTCGAGCACGCCCGTGCCGTTGGTGGTCACGGTCACGCCCGCGGGGATCGTGATGGTGGTGAAGTTGTGCACGCCGGGGGAGAGCACCGTGTTGGTCGTGGGGCTGAACGCGCCCTCGGCGCCGGTGGACGGGAAGCGCGTGCATCCCCCTGTGACGCAAGGAGATCCGTTCGGACAGGTCACCCCGCAGCCGCCGCAGTGGCTCGCGTCGCTCTGCGTGTCGACGCAGCTCCCGCTGCAGAGCGTGCGACCGGGGTTGCAGGTGGCGGAGCAGGTCGACCCGCGGCAGGCGGGGGTGCCGTTGGCCACCGCCGGGCAGACGTTGCCGCAGCCGCCGCAATTGTTCGCGTCGGTGCGGGTGTCGGCGCAGGCGCTCGCGCAGACCGTCTCGCCCACCGCGCAGACGAGGCGGCAGGTGCCCGCGACGCAGGCCTGCCCGCCCGAGCACGCGCCGCCGCAGCGACCGCAGTGCGCGGGGTCGGTGAGCAGCGAGACGCAGCTCCCGCTGCAGTCCGTGAGACCCGTGCCGCACGACGCCGTGCAGCTGCCCGAGGAGCACACCTGACCCGCCGCGCAGACGCGCCCGCAGGAGCCGCAGTTCGCGCGGTCGGTGCTGAGGTCGCGGCACACGCCGCCGCACGCGGTCTGCCCCGCCGCGCAGGTGAGCACACACGCGCCGCCCGCGCACACCTGCCCCGCGGCGCAGGCCACGCCGCACGCGCCGCAGTTCGCGCGGTCGGTGGTCAGGTCGCGGCAGACGCCCGCGCAGTTGTTGAGCCCGGCCGCGCACGACACCTGGCAGGTCCCCGCCGCGCACACCCGCCCGGCGGCGCAGGCGGTGCCGCAGCCGCCGCAGTTCGCGTTGTCGGTCTGCAGGTCGCGGCACACCCCGCCGCAGTTCGTGGTGCCCGCGCCGCACGAGACCCGGCAGGTCCCCGCCGCGCACACCTGCCCCGCGGCGCAGGCGGTGCCGCAGCCGCCGCAGTTCGCGTTGTCGGTCTGCAGGTCGCGGCACACCCCGCCGCAGTTCGTGGTGCCGCCGCCGCAGCTCACGACGCACGCGCCGCGGGAGCACACCTGACCCGCCGCGCACGCCGATCCGCATGCGCCGCAGTGGCTCCCGTCGGACTGGAGGTCGCGGCAGACGCCGCTGCACTCGGTGAGCCCGCCGCCGCAGCTCACGACGCACGCGCCGCGGGAGCACACCTGACCCGCCGCGCACGCGACCCCGCAGGCGCCGCAGTGGTTGAGGTCGGTCTGCAGGTCGCGGCAGACGCCCGTGCACTCCGCGAGGCCCGCGCCGCAGCTTACGACGCAGGCGCCGCGGGAGCACACCTGCCCCGCCGCGCAGGCCACCCCGCACGCGCCGCAGTGCGCGTTGTCGTTCTGCAGGTCGCGGCAGACGCCGCCGCACTCGGTGGTCCCCGCCACGCACGAGACGCGGCACTGACCCGCGCTGCACACCTGCCCGCTGGCGCAGGCGACGCCGCAGCGGCCGCAGTGCGCGCGGTCGGTGTCGGTGTCGCGGCAGGCGCCCGCGCAGTCGGTGAGGCCCGCGCCGCACGACACCTGGCACACGCCCATGGAGCACACCTGCCCCGCCGCGCAGGCGGTGCCGCACGCGCCGCAGTGCGCGCGGTCGGTCTGCACGTCGCGGCAGACGCCGCTGCAGTTGGTCGTGCCCGCGCCGCACGACACCTGGCACACGCCCATGGAGCACACCTGCCCCGGGGCGCACGACGCCCCACAGGCGCCGCAGCTCACGCGGTCGTTCTGCAGGTCGCGGCAGGTGCCCTGGCAGTTCGTGAGCCCCGCGGCGCACGAGACCTGACACGCGCCCGCGGAGCACACCTGCCCCGCGGGGCACACCGTGCCGCACGCGCCGCAGTGGGAGAGGTCGACCTGCAGGTCGCGGCACGACCCCGCGCAGTCGGTGAGGCCCGCGCCGCACGACACCTGACACGCGCCCGCGGAGCACACCTGCCCCGCGGGGCACGCGGTGCCGCAGCCGCCGCAGTTCGTGCGGTCGGTCTGAATGTCCACGCAGCGGTCGCCGCAGGCCGTCTGCCCGGTCACGCACTCCACCCGGCAGCCGCCGTTGACGCACACCTGCCCCGCGCCGCACGCGGTGCCGCACGCGCCGCAGTTCGCCCGGTCGGCCTGCACGTTCGCGCAGAACGGCGCGCCCGCGTCGCCCGCGCCGCCGCAGCGCGTGAGCCCCGCGCCGCAGGTGACGGAGCACGCCCCCGCGCTGCACACCTGCCCCGCGGGGCAGGCCGCGCCGCACGCGCCGCAGTGCCCGAGGTCGGTCTGCGGGTCGACGCAGCGGTCGCCGCAGACGAGTTGTCCCGTCGGACAGCTCAGGGCGCAGCGCCCCATCGCGCACACGCGCCCGGCCGCGCAGGCGGTGCCGCACACGCCGCAGTTCGCCGTGTCGGACGTGAGGTCGACGCACGCCGCACCGCAGCGATCCTGCCCCGCAGGGCACGCCGGCGGACCCACGTCACGCCCCGCGTCGGCGCCCCCGACGATGCTGTTCCCGTTGCACGCGGCCGCGAGGGCGACGAGCATGAGGGCGAGACGAACCACTCCGAATGAACGCATGTCCAAGCTCCTCCGACGAATCGCCGCGCGGCCTCGCGACCCGCCGCACGGTACACCGATTGTCCGCGCGGAGGCTCGCCGGGGTCGCGCTCGTCTCCCTTGGCTGCGCGCCACCGGCCCCGCCAGCCCCGCCGCGGGTTGATGCCGCGGTCGTCAACCGCCCGCGCTGGGCCCTCCGCGCGGCCTCGGGCGCGTCGTTCAACGCGGGCGACGGGCGGGTGTGGGGCGCCCTGCGGGTGCAGGGTGATCGCCTCGGCGAGGGACCGCTGCCCGCCGCGCCGCTGGTGCTGGCCGCGCAGCTCGACGCGACCCGCTGGCGCTTCGCCTCGGCCGACGGGACCCTCTTCGCCGCCGAGGGCTTTCTCGGACCCCTGCGACGCGTCGGCGCGCTGCGCCACCGTCCGCGCGCGCTCGACCCCGCCACGCCGCGATGGAGCCGCGGCGCGCTGGTGGTGGTCGATGCGCGCGACGACGTCTGGATCGACGACGGCGAAGGCCCCGTGCGACAGATCCCTGCGCCCCCGGCGATGCACGCGCTCGCGATCCAGCGCGGCGCCGTGCTGATCACCCTGCTGGGCGGGCGCGTCGCGCGCTCCGACGACGGCGGCCGCACCGTGCGCGTGCTCCCCACCCCCGAGGGCGCAGCGTGGGACGTGGGCCTCGACGCGCAGGGCGGCTACGTGCGCGGTCCCCTCGGCGCGTTTCGACGCGAAGGCGAGCGCTGGTCACGCGTCGCGATCCCCGAGGATGCCCCCGCGGGCGAGCCCCCAACGCGGTCCGCACCCGACCTGCCCGCGCGCGCCGCCGCGGTGACGTGGGCCGGGGGGACATACTTCGTGACCGACGGCGCCCGGGTGCGCCGGTGCGCGTCGCTCGATGCGTGCGCGCACGCCCCCGCGTCGGTGACGTTGCCGGGCGTGGACTGCGCGCTGCACACGCTCCGCGGCGCGCTGGTCGCGGTGTGCCTCCGCGAGGGGTGGGCCCGGGTGGCCTCGGTGCTCGACGCGTCCTCGGGCGCGTGGCGCACCCTGCGCGACGAGTCCCGGGGCGCGCCCATGGGCGAGGCGCGCTTCGACCCCGCGGCGGACCTCTGGGCCGTGGCCGCCCCCTGCGCGCAGCGCCCCGAGGCCGACCCGCGGCGGCTCTGCGTGGTGCGCGGTGGCGCCCCCACGGAGCACGCCTTCCCCTTTCGCGTGCGTCTGCAGGGTGTGCACGGCGGCGCGGTGCTGGCGCTCGACGCCGACGCCCCGCCGCTGGGACCCGTGCGCGCGGCGCTGCTGCGGGCCGAAGGGACGACCGCGTTCGCCATCCCCTACCCGCGGCACAGCGCGTTCCGAGCGACGCTGCGAAATGGGCTGGTGATCCCGCACCGCGACGACGAGGCCGGCCCGCTCCGCGCGGTGGTGCGCGGTGATCTTCGCGCGAACCCGCCGCGGTGGCGGTCGCACGACGCGCCCCCGGGGAGCACCGACCTCGTGGTCACCCCCGAGGGTGACGCCATCACCTTCGGCGACGACGCCCAGTCCCTCGCGTGGATCGACGCGTCGGGCGCGCGACGTCCCCTGCCCTCGCCGGTGGACGGCGACCCGCGCGCGCTGCGACGCGAGACGACGGGCGAGGTGTACTGCGTGGGGGAGGTCTGCCGCCTCGGCGCGAACCTCGCGCTGCACCGCGGTGACGCGCGCCCCTCGATGCGCGCCCTGGCGCGGACCGATGCGCCCGAAGATCCCCCCGCGCTGCGCCCCACCCGCCCCCTGCGGGTGCGCTGCGTCGACGACGGCCCCGCGGCCCCCGGCGTCGAAATGGACCACGGCGCCGCCATGGCGGGCTACGCGATTCGCGCGGAGAACGGCCGCAGCGGCGTGCGCGCGCAGTGGTTCGGCCCGCGGGTGAACGGCCGCGCGTCGGCGCCCTGGCCCGGCGGTCCTGGTGAGGTGTTCTTCGCCCTCGGCGCCGTGGGTGCCACGCTTCCCAACGCCCTCCTCGCGCGCTGCGAGGGAGGTCGTTGCGCGCACGCCCTGCTCCTCGCCGACGGGCTCCGCGCGCTGGATCTCCCCCGCGCCGCGCCGGGCGAGGCCGCGGTCTTCACCGATGGGTCGCGCTGGGTCGTGCGGGTCGACCCGGGTCACCCCTCGATGCGCGCCACGCGCCTCGCGGTCGTTCGCCCCGACGCGCCCACCGCCGCGCAGGGCGCCTACGCGTTCACCGACCGCGCCCGGGGCGTCGACGCGGGCTCCCTCGACGGCGAGGACGGCCTCTGGGTGCGGGTGTCTCCCTCGCGCCTGCGCTTCGTCGACCTGCGCGGCGAGGCCCGCGGCGAGGTCACCGAGGAGCGCGCGGGCTGCGCGCGGAGCGACGCGCCGCGCGGGGTGATCCATCGCGTCGAGGGCGCGGCGGAGGTGCAGGGCGACGGGTGGCGCGTGGAGACCGGCGAGTGGGTGCTCGAAGAGACCCTGCACGTCTACGACAGCGCGGCGTGCACCGCGGCCGTGGGCGGGGGAGAGCCCCGCGAGGAGCCGCCGCCCACCGCGCGACGGCGCGAGGAGCGCCGCGAGGTGCGCACGTTCTCCCTGCGCGCCGAGGGCAGAGACGCGCTGCGCGGCATCGCGTGGGGCGGTCGTCGCGCGTTCCCGCAGCGGTGTTCGCTGAACCCGTAGCGCGCGGCGGGGGCGTGGTAGTGTCCGCGCCGCCACGCCATGACCGACCCCCGCGAGATCGCGAAGGCCACGCCTCGTGACGCCCCGTCACTGCGCGGCGCGCTCGCGCCCGACGCGGTGTTTTCGGATCGTTACCGACTGATTCGCCGGCTCGGCAGCGGGGGCATGGCGGAGGTGTACGAGGTCGAGCACCAGCTCACGCGCCGCCGCCTCGCGCTGAAGCTCTTGCACGCCGAGAGCCTCGCGAACCCCACCAGCGTCGAGCGGTTCTACCGCGAGGCCACCGCGTGCGCGGGCATCGACAGCGACCACGTGGTGCAGATCATCGACTGCGACGTCGACCGCAGCACCGGCATCCCCTTCCTGGTGATGGAGCTCCTGCAGGGCGAGGACCTCGCGCAGTACATCCAGCGGCAGTGGGACGAGGGCGCGGGCATCCCGCCGAGCACCGTGACCGCGCTGTTGAAGCAGGTCGCCAGCGCGCTCGACAAGGTCCACGCGCAGGGGATCGTGCACCGCGACCTCAAGCCCGCGAACCTCTTCGTGACCTACCCCGACGACGGCCCGCCGCGGGTGAAGATCCTTGATTTCGGCATCGCGGCGCACCTGCACCACGAGGAGAGCGCGCGCGCCCCCGGCCGCGTCGGCACCCCGCTCTACATGGCCGCGGAGCAGATCACCCACGCCGCGCCGATCTCTCCCCGCACCGACGTCACCGCCCTCGCCCTGATCGCCTACGAGATGCTCGTGGGCGAGGCGTACTGGCAGGGCCTCAGCGCCGCGGCGATCTTCGCCCGGGTGCCCGATGCGTCGACGCACGCCGCCCCGTCGACCCTCGCAAAGCGGCGCGGGGTGAACCTGCCCTCGGGCTTCGACGCGTGGATGCTCCGCTGCCTCGACCCCGACCCCTCGCTGCGTCCCATTTCGGTGAGCGTGGCGGTGGGAGAGCTCCTTCGGGTGTACGACCCGCGCGCCACGCAGCCGCCCATCTCCGCCGCGCCCCCGGCGGGGATCCGCCGCGCCGCCCCGCCGTCCACGGCCGTGCCCCCGCCGCACGCGACCTCGCTGCCGCCCAGCGATCCGGGCGCCGTCCCCGCGCGACGGCTGGTCCCGCGCGCGGGCGGGCGGAGCAGCGATCCTCCCCCATCGCCGCCCACGCTGAGCGTCGACGAAGAGGCCGCGCCGCCGGTGCGCCCCTCCACCCCCGGGCTCGTGCGCCCCTCCACCCCCGGGCTCGTGCGCCCCTCCACCCCCGGGCTCGTGCGCCCCTCCACCCCGCCGCCTGCGCGCACCACCCCCGCGCGCCCGGCCGAACCGCCGCGTCGCCCCGACCCAACGCCCCGTGCCCGCGAGGTCGTCGCGCCACCGCCACCGCCGCCCGTCGAGGTCGTCGCGCCACCGTCACCGCCGCCCGTCGAGGTCGTCGCGCCGCCGCCCCCGCCGCCCGTCGAGGTCGTCGTGGCCCCCGAGGCGTCGCCTCCTCCCCCCGCGGAGCCCGATGTCGTCGTGCCTGCGCCGACGAGCGAAGAGCCCCTGAGCGACGTCACGATCACGCGACCGCGCAGGGTGCGTTCGCGGCTTCGCAAGCCCGTCGACGACCCCGACGAGGCGCTCTACTCCGCACCGACGCGCAGGCTCCCGGCGTTTCGCATGCCCGAAGCGCCCGTGCCCGCCGAGGCGCCACCCGCCGAAGCGCCGCCCGCGCCACCGCCGCCGCCGCCCATCGAGGTCGTCACGCCGCCCGCGCCACCGCCGCCGCCGCCGCGGAGCAGTCGACCGCCGCCGCCGCCGCAGGTGGTGCCGACGGAGCCCCCGGCCGAGAGCGAAACCCCTGCGCCGCAGCGGGTTGTGACGCCCGCGAGCCCGCCGACCTTCGCGGGGGAGCGGTCTCCCGGGATGCAGGGTCCGCTGCCCGAGGCGCCGCCCGCGGCGCTCGACGAGATCGACCACGAGGCCGAGACGCCCGTGAGCCCCGCGCTGGCCGAGGCGCCCGCGCCCATCGCGTCGGCCGCGCCGCCCGCAGACTCCCTCGCGGCGAACATCGACGCCGCGCTCGCGACCCCCGAGGCGCCGGTGCGCGTGCGGCGCGTGCCGCGCACCCTGGAGCGCGCGAAGACCCTGGTGCTCCCGGTCTTCGAGGCCCGCCCCGCGGTGCCGGCGTGGCTCCTGGGCGTGGCCACGGCAGGGACGCTGGTGCTCGCGGCCTCGGCGGCGTGGGTGCTGCTGCGCGAGCCGAAGCCGCGCCCCTCGGCCACGGTGGCGCCGGCGTGGCGCGGTCCGAGTGCGGCTGAGCGCGCGCACCTCATCGGGCTCAACGCCTCCCTGGGTCGCGCGCTGCTGGCCCACCGCAGCGCCGAGGGCTTCGGCGAGTCGACGAACATGCCCGCCTCGGGCCTCGACACCGCCCGGAGCTTCACCGCGCTCCTCGCCGCGCACCGCGCGGGCGCGCCGCTGGAGCCCCGCGCGCAGCTCGAGGTGCTCCTCGCGCTGGACCACGCGCGCCTCCACGGCCACTGGACCGAGCGCGACGGCTCGGCGCTGGTGGGCACCGTCGAGGCCACGTCGTGGGCGCTCATCGCGTACGCCCGGCTCGACACCATCACCCGCGCCGAGACCGCGCGCGCCCGGGTGTCTGTCGCCCGCGACGCGCTGCTCGCGGCGCAGCGAGCGGACGGGGGCTTCCCCCACCTCCCCGACCCGACGCACGTGACCTCCCCCCGCGACAGCCTGCTGGCGACCTGGGCCCTGGTCGAGGGCGCCCACGACGGCGATTCCCCCGCGGTGCGCGCGGCCCGCGGGAGGGCGCTGCGGTGGCTGCGCGCGGCGATGGACGACCACGGTTCCACGGTGTCGCGCCACGCGGCCCTCACCGCGCAAGCGGGCTACGTGCTCGCGCGGTCGCGGGAGGTCAGCCCGCCCGACCCCGGGGACCGCGGGCGCATCGACGGCGCCGTGCGCGCGCTCTTCACCTGGTGCGACGCCACGCCGCTCACGCAGTTCGAGTGCGCGCGCCCCCCCGCCGACGAGAGCGCCGGGCTCGACCCCTGGCGGCCGTGGATGGTCCTGGCCCTCGACCGGTTCAGCCGCGACGGCACCCTCGGCGCGCGCGACGACGCGCACGCGTCGCGGGTCCTGCGCGCCACCCTCGCCCGCTGGATCACCGAGCGCGAGGCCCTGGCGCGCCGCCCCACCGAGGGGCTCGCGCTGTACATCCTCGCCGCGGCCTCGCTGCGGGGCGAGTGACCGACTTCGCACACAGATTTCGAACATAGCGTCAAGGCCCCAGATGGGGCGGTTGCCGCGCGCGCAGGCCCAACGAAAACTCGAGCCCGCGAGCGGTCGCCAGATGGGGTGACACCTTCGCGCGGATCAGACCTGTCGTTGCCAGGGGCGGGGTCGGGGAGCGGGCGTGATGGATCGAGAAATCAGGGGGTTGCTGCGTTCGCACCCGGTGTTCGCGGGGATGCGCGACGACGCGCTGGCCGCGCTGCAGCGGGTGACCACCCTGGGGCGGGTGCGCAAGGGCGAGTCGCTGTGGCGGTATGGGGAGCGGGCGAGCGGCTTCACCCTGGTCACCGAGGGACTCGTGGGGGTGTCGGTGCCGGGGGGCGCGCGCAAGGAGATGCTGCTGGGCATCGCCGCGCCGGGCGACGCCTGCGGCGAGGCCGCGGCGCTGCTGGGAGAGACCCGACGGGACCACGCCTTCGCGTTCAGCTCGGCGGCGGCGGTGGCGCGGGTGCCTCGCGACGCCGTGATCCTGCTCTGCGAGGGAGA
>JBILLI010000022.1:0-24906 GCA_044376155.1 Polyangiales bacterium | reverse complement strand
GTAGGCGAGGTCCACGTTGCGGTTCGACTCGTAGAGGATCACCTCGAAGGTCACCGAGGTCGGCGACAGCGAGCCGTTCGTCGAGAGGTAGTACTGCGCGCGGTCCCACATGGCGATCCAGCGGCGGTTGGGCGAGGTGCCCGTGGTGGCGATGCAGATCCCGCCCGGGCCGGTCACGAGGTCGACGCCGTACGCGTAGATGCCCGGCACGACGCCCGTGGTCGTGGGCAGCGTGGGCCACGCGCGGTACGGCAGCCGCGACGGGATCGCGCTGATGTTGAAGTACAGGTTCCCGATCCCGAGCACCCCGTTGGAGTTCACCAGGAAGTCTCGGGTGGTGGCGCCCCAGTACTCCACGTCGAAGGGGAGGATGCCGCTCTCGAAATCGTCGTCGATGTTGGGCAACAACCGCTGCACCCCGGGGAGCGCGCAGGCGTCGACGAAGGGGATGTCCACCGGGGTCAGCGAGGTCACGCTGTAGCCCGCGAAGGACGACGTCGCGCAGCGCCCCACGGTGCACGTGCGCCCCGCCGCGCAGCTCACCCCGCACGCCCCGCAGCTCGTCGCCGAGGTCGACAGGTCGGTCTCGCAGCCGTTCGAGGAGACGTTGTCGCAGTTCGAGAAGCTCCCCGTGCAGGCCGTGACCTGACACGCCCCGCCGATGCAAATCTGCGACGAGTTCGCGCCCGCGCAGGCGTTGCCGCACGCGCCGCAGTGCTGCGGGCTGGCGGTGGTGCTGGTCTCGCATCCGTTGGCGGGGTTGTTGTCGCAGTCGCCGTACCCCGCGCGACACCGCTGGATCTGGCACGTGCCCGCGGTGCACACCGCGTCGGCGTTGCCGAGCGCGCAGGTCACGCCGCAGCCGCCGCAGTTCGCCGTGCTGGTGTTGAGGTTGACCTCGCAGCCGTTGCCCGGGAGGCGGTCGCAGTCGGCGAAACCCGCGTTGCAGGTGAACCCGCACGCGCCGGCGCGGCACTGCGCGGTGGCGTTGGCGGGCGCGGGGCAGGCGTTGTTGCACGCCCCGCAGTGGGCCACCGCGGTGAGGTTGTCGGTCTCGCAGCCGTTGGTGAGGTTGCCGTCGCAGTTGCCGAAGCCCGTGTTGCAGCGGTCGATGGCGCAGGTGCCGGCCTCGCAGGACGGCGTCGCGCGGGGGAACGCGCAGCTCCGCCCGCAGGCGCCGCAGTGCGAGGTGCTGGTGTTGAGGTTCGCCTCGCAGCCGTTGGCGGCCATGCCGTCGCAGTTGTCGAAGCCCGCCTCGCAGGTGCCCACGGCGCACGCGCTGGCGCTGCACACCGCGGTGGCCCGCGGGAGGCTGCACGCGGCGTTGCACGCGCGGCAGTGGCGCGGGTCGTTGGTGAGGTTGACCTCGCAGCCGTTGCCGGTGTCGCCGTCGCAGTCGGCGAATCCCGCGGCGCACCCCGACCGCTGACAGCTCCCCTGCACGCACTGCGCGACGCCGTTGGGCACGGTGCACGCGCGGCCGCAGGCGCCGCAGTTCGCGAGGCTGGTGTTGAGCGCGGTCTCGCAGCCGTTCATCACGTCGCCGTCGCAGTCGCCGAAGCCGGGGTTGCAGGTGCCGAGGCCGCAGACCCCGCCCGTGCAGGCCGCGGTGGCGTTGGGGGGCGCGGCGCAGCTCCGCCCGCACATGCCGCAGTGCGCGAGGCTGGTCTGGGTGTCGGTCTCGCAGCCGTTGCCGGGGGAGGTGTCGCAGTCGGCGAAGGGGGTGTTGCAGGCGCCCACGGCGCAGCGCCCGGCCATGCACGCGGGGACGCCGTTCACCGTGCTGCAGACGGTGCCGCAGTTGCCGCAGTGCTGGGGGTCGGTCTGCGCGTTGATGCACCCTCCCCCGCAGCAGGTGGAGCCCTCGGCGCAGCCGCGCACGCTGTCGCACCCGGGCACGCAGGCGTTGCCCATGCAGCGCGTGCCGATGGGGCAGTGCTCGTCGGTGACGCACGCGACGCACCGGCGGGAGGACATCTCGCAGCGGCGCGGGAGGTTGATCCCCGCGTCGGAGACGCCCGCGTCGCCCGCGAGGGAGAGGCAGGCCTCATCGCTGCGGCATCCGAGCTGGCAGGTGTTGGTCGCCGCGACGCAGTACTGCGTGGGGGAGCAGATGTCTTCGCCCGGAGTGCACTGCACACAGCGGCCCGAGGCGGTGTCGCAGACACGCAGCCCGAGCTCGTTGCTCGCGCAGTCGTTGCTGGTGCGGCAGGCCCGGGGTGCGTCAGGGGCATCGAGGGTCGCGTCCATGCCCTCGGCGTCGACGACCACCAGGTCTTCGGGCGCGGCCGCGTCGGTACCGTTTGCGCGGGGCTCGTAGCGGTCCCACTCGTAGGAGCAGCCCGCGAGGAGGAAGAGGGCGGTGGCGAGGCGTGCGGCGCGCATCAGAACACCCCCGCGAGGCCGAGGCTGTCGGGGGCGACCTGGAGGCTCACCCGCGGTGTCGGTGGGGACGCGCTCGGGCCCCTCCCCACGATCAGGAGCACCACCCCCGCGACCACCCCCGCGATGCCCACCCCGAGGGAGACGTTGGCCGCGGTGGTGAAGGTGCGGCCCTGGTTCACCGTGCCCTGTTCGGAGGGCGGGCACGGGGCGTTGCCGCAGCGGGTCTGGAGGTCGGAGAAGGTCCCACCCGCGGCGGCGCCGAAGGCCGCGAAGCCGATGAGGCCCGCGGCGCCGATGCCGAAGCCGACCCACGCGAGGTTGCGCGACACGCCCCGGGAGGGCGTCGCGGGTGTCACGGGGACCACCGGGCGCTGCAGTTCGGTCTGTCCCTCCACAGCGCGCGCGCGTCGGCGAAGGACCACGCCCACGGTGACCTCACGTCCCGCGGCGACCTCGGTCTCGCGGGTCTCGGTCTCGTGCTCCACGGACTCCACCACGATGCGCAGCGCCCCGGGCATCACCGGAAAGGCCACGCCCAGCGCCTCGCGGGGGATCTCCCGGTCGTTCACCCGCACCACCACGCCCGCGGGCGCGTCGGGGATGGTGAGCGTGAGCCGCCCTACGCGCGGCGCGATGGCGAGCATCTCGGTCTGCGCGGCGTCGCGGGTCGCGGCGTACCGGGGATCGGTGGACGCGCGATCCCCCGCCTCGCGCATCGCGCGCTCGAACTCGGGGAGCGCCTCGTCGAGACGTCCGAGCTCGCGCAGGCAGCGCGCGACGTAGAGCCGTGTGTTGGGCGAGCCGTAGAGCGCCAGCGACGCGCGGAACTCGTCGAGCGCGGGCGCGTAGCTGCGCTGCTCGTAGAGCCCCGCGCCGCGGGTGAAGCGCTGCTGCGCGAAGGCCGTGTTGTCTTGCGCCGACGCGGGGACCGCGGCGAACGCGAGCGCCGCGAGCAAGGGAAGGTTGAGCACACGCATGGGATCACCGCGCAGGATACCCGCTGCGCCCCCGCGCGGGAAACGCCGAGATCAGATGGCGCCCGGGCGGAACTCCCCGGGGGCCGCAGGGGTCGTCGGCGCGGCGGGCGGCGCGGCGGTCTCGACGGGCGGGCGACGCAGCGGACGCCGCACCGGGCGGTGGGCGCCATCTTGCACAACCCCTTGCGCCACAAGGGGTTGCGCGGGGATCAAGGGTTGTCCGGCGTCGACCACGGCCACGGCTGCGGGCGGCGGCGGCGGCGCGGGCGGGGGGGCGGGGGGCTCCATCGGCGGCGGCGCCACGAGGGCGGCCGGCGGCGGCGCGGCGTTGGCGACCGTCGGTCCCGCGGGGCGGCGCGAGGCCAGCAACCCTACGGTGACGCCCGCGATGAGCAGCACCAGCAGCAGCACGATCGCGAGGGCGCGGCGGTCGCGCGCGGGCGCCTGCGAGGGGCGAATGGGCTCGGGCGCGCCGCTCGGGGATGGCAACGGCGGCGGCTGGGGGCCCCGGGCGACGGTGATGGCCCCAGGGGGGATCGTGCGCGGCGAATTGTGGGCGTTGCGCAGGGCGCCGGGCTCCCAGGAGTCGCTGCCGATGTCGAGCGATCGCACGATGTCGCGGCGCTGCGTGAGCACGTCGGTGAGCAGGTCTTCGACGGTGTTCGCGACGGTGCGCGCGGGCGAGATGCGGATCGGGAGCTCCTCGAGGGCCTCGGCGAATTCGGCCGCGGTGGCGAAGCGCTGCTCGGGGTCGAGGGAGAGCGCGCGGAGCACGATCTCGTCGAGCTCCGGCGGCACCTCGGGCCACAGCGTGGAGGGCCGCAGGATCTTGTTCTGCAGCACGAGGTTGAAGGTCTCGACCTCGCTGTCGGCGCGGAAGAGCCGGCGCCCTGCGAGGCACTCCCAGAGCACCACGCCCGCGGCGTAGATATCGGCGCGGCGGTCGACGGGTTTGCCCGCGAGCTGCTCGGGGGCCATGTAGCTCATCTTGCCCTTGAGGCTGCCCTCGCGGGTGACCGTGGCCCGGGCCTCGGCCTTGGCGATGCCGAAGTCACTGATGCGCGCGATGCCATCGACGCCCACGAGGACGTTGTGCGGAGACACGTCGCGGTGCACGAGCTGCAGGGGTTCGCCGAGGGAGTCTTTGAGCTCGTGGGCGGCGTGGAGCCCCGAGAGGGCGTCGATCATGATCCGCGCGGTGACCCCGAGGGGGATGCGCTGCTGCTTGATGCTCGCGCGCTTGATGAGGGTCGAGAGCTTGTCGCCCTCGATGTACTCCATCACCAGGTAGAGGGCCTCCTCGTCGCCCACGTCGAGCGTGGCCACCACGTTGGGGTGGTGGATGCGCGCCGCGAGGCGGGCCTCGTCGAGGAACATCCCCGAGAACTCCTCGTCGCCGCGCAGGTGCGGGAGGCAGACCTTCACCGCCACGAGTCGCTCGAAGTTCGCCGCGCCGCGCGCGCGACCGAGGTACACCGTGGCCATGCCGCCCTGGGCGATCTCGTCGAGCACCTCGTAGCGACCGAGCCACTGCGGCTTGATCACCCCCGAGCCGGGGTTCTGCGAGGGGGTCGCGGGCGCGCTGGACATGACAGTCGGCCATTGTGCGGCGCGAGCGGCGCTCCCTGCAAGCGGCGTTGACGGCCCTGCGCGACGCGGCGCATGGTTTGCGCGCGATGGATCCCCCCGGCGGCGACCGCTTCGTGGTGCTGGGCGGGAAGGCCACGGGGCGCTTTCGGCTCAATGACCTCCCGGGCACCAGCGGCCGGCTCGATGCGCTGCTGCGGTGCCTGCGCGCGGCGCTGCTGGTGTCGCACGGGGTGCGACGGAGCGCCTGGGCGTACCTGGTGCTGGGTGGCGACGGCGTGGTGCTGCGGGTGGAGGGGGCTGGGGTGAGGTTCCTGCGGCCTGATGAGCGGAGCCTCGCGGTGCTGGCGCAGAAGGCCCTCGCGGCGCCGCGGGAGGCGCGGGGGTTCACCGAGGTGCGACCCGGGGTCTCGGTGGCCGACGGCGGCCTCGCCGAGGTGCTCGCCGACCTCGGGGAGCTCCCGCGCTTCGTGCTCGACGAGCGCGGCGAGGACGTGCGCGGGGTGACGCTCCCACGCGGCGGGGCGGCGTACTTTCTCGGGGATCACCTCGGGATGTCGGAGACGGTGCAGATGTCTCTGGGCGCCAGAGAGATCTGCGTGGGGCCGGCGAGCGTGCACGCCGAGGACGCGGTGGCCGTGCTCTGCAACGAGCTCGACCGGCGGCGCCTCAGCGGCAGGTGAACGCGGGCGCGCGATTGGTGGTGGGGTCGTCGGCGAGGGTGCGACCGACGCAGGGCTCGTCGGCGGACCACGCGCGCCAGTCGGCGCTGCGGCCCATCGTCGCGGCGTGGGCGCGCCAGCGCTGGTAGCCGTCGTTGGTGGCGCTCACGCCCTCGGCGCGGAACACCGTGGGCGCGCGGCACATCCCCCGCGCGGCGTTGTCGCGCTGCTCGCGCTGCGCGAGGTCGAGGATCACCGTGGCCATGGCGGCGTTGGAGCCGTTCCAGCAGCAGGTGCGCGACTGCTCGTAGGAGAGCTCCGCGAAGACCGCGTCTTCGAGCTGGCGGTGCTGCGCGTCGACGGCGGCGCGGGCGGTGCCGCCGTTCTCCATCTCGAGGCGGTAGAGGGCCTCGAAGTTGTCCTCGCGGCGGGTGCGGGCGGAGCAGCTTGAGGGGTACATCCGCAGGTGCATCCGCGCGGCGCTGATGCCCGCGAGGATCGCCGCGCGCTGCTCGGCCACGCTCGGCACCACGAGGATCTCGCCGAAGGTGCGCGGCCGCGCGCTGATGCCCGCGAGGTCGGTGTCGTCGAGGGCGTTCGCGCGCTCCGTCGGGGCGATGTCATTGAACCACTGCCCGTCGCGCTGCACCGCGGTGCGCCACCGTCGGAGCCCGCCGCCGAGCCGCGCGTAGGGGGTGCCGTCGCTCGCCATGCCCTCACCGCCGGTGTACGCGAGGGTGAAGTAGCGCCGCGCGCTCGCGGGGTCGTCCCACACGGGCTGGCGCCGGGGCATGGAGCCCGAGATCACGTCGACGCTGAAGCGACCCATGGACGGCTGCGCGACGCGCACCACGGGGATGACGTGGCCGATGCCCACGCGTTGCCAGCGCTCGACGAGGATGTCACCCGGCGCCACGGTCTCGGCCTTGGGGTGGAACATGTTCGCGCCATCGGCGAGGTTCACGCTGCCGAAGTAGAGCAGCACGAGGCGCATGAAGTACCCCACGCGCTTGTTCAGGAAGGCCTCGTCGAAGAAGGCGCCCGCGCCCGCGCCGGCGGGCGAGGTGATCCACGGCACGGTGTCGTCAGCGCCGAGGCGGTAGCCCCGGAGGGTGGTGTCGGAGGGCCAGGGCATGCCCGGGCGCCACGCGCGCTCGTTGTCGCGGTAGCGCGTGCGAAAGTCGGGGAAGTTCCCGACGCGCGCGCCGGTGCGGGAGACGAAGCCGAAGTGCCCCGCGTAGAGGGGCTGGCGGGTCTGGCTGTTCCAACCCTCGAGGAAGAAGGGCAGGTGGTACCAGCTCGCGAAGGTCACACGCAGGAACACCGCGACCTCGGCGCACTCCAGCGTCGGGGCGTTGAGCACCCGGTCGCCGTAGGGCGTGGGGATCTGCACCGTGTGCCCGTACCCGCTGCGCGGCACGCGGCGAATGCCGCTGATCCAGCGCTCGAACTTCTGCTCCCAGTCGAGGCCCGAGTTCGCGCCCCAGGCCACGCCCGCGGCCTTGGCGGCGACGGTGTCGCGGTCGGCCCACTGGTTGGTGACGGCCCACACCTCGGTGCTGCTGCCCGCCGGCACACGCGGTCCGCCCGACGAGACCCTCGCCTCGTCGGGGATCTGCCCGAGCGTGTCAAAGAGACCGGTCTCGGCGCCCGCCTCGTCCAGGGCGGTGGGCTCCGCGCCACAGCCAAGGCCCGCGATCACCAGGGTCGTCAAGACCACTGCCCTGCGAACTGACTTCATCGTGATCTCCACGGCTTCGGCCGGTAACACAGCTGTCCCGCCCTCACAACGGCCCGGCCGAGTCATCGTGCTCCTCAAACAATTTCCGCTTGTTTCAATCTGCTCACTCCGAAGATGCTCCGCGCCCAGGGCCCTCTGGCGCGCGTCATCGCGCCGTGAGCCTTTGCCACAACCTTCGTGTCCAGGAGTCATCGTTCATGTCGCACCGCATCGCCCTCGCCCTCGCCCTTGTCTCTGTCGGTGCCTGCCGCAGCGCCTTCACGCCCACCCCGGCGAACGTCGCCGCGTGGGACCGCGCTCGCCAGACCCTGGACTTCAACGCCGACTCGAACTTCGGCAGCGAGTCTCTGCGCACGGGCTTCACGCCCGACCCGTGGACCTTCCAGCTCACCGCGGGCGGCGGCACGAACCCGGTGAACGTCGCGGACCTGGGCATGGTCGACGCGGTCACGGGCGAGGCCTGCACCCGCTCGTTCGTCACGCGCCGGCCGGACTTCCACTTCTCCTTCGCGGCGGGCGCGACCTTCAGCCTGCTGCGCTTCTACGTGGTCACCACCAACGGCGCCGACGCGACGATGGTGATCAACCAGCCCAACGCCCAGTGGCGCTGCAACGACGACCACCACCGCGGCGGTTGGGGTCACCCCACGATGCCCGTGATCGACTTCGCGAACCCCCAGGCCGGGCGGTACGACATCTGGGTGGGGAGCTATGACTCGTCGGCGCACAACGAGGCGACGCTGTACGTGACCGAGCTCGACAACAACCACCCCTGACGCTCAGAGCACCACCGCGGCGCCGTACGCGAGGGTGAAGAGCCCCCCCATCACGATCCCGAACCACGCCCGCCCCGCGCCGTGCAGCGCGGGGTTCTGGCGCAGCGCATAGAGCGCGTAGACCCCCACGAAGAGCGCGAAGGGCGCGAGCACCCCGGTGGGGCTCAGCAGCCCGAGGTATCCCGCCGCGATGGCGCTGGGCGCGCGGCCCACGGGCACCAGCGCGCGGGTCACGGCGTCGTTGTTGAAGCCCGTCTGCGCGGGGAAGAGCCCGGGCACCTGCGCCGCGGGGACCCAGTCGGTCCACGCCTCGCTGCGCACGCGGTGGTGCGGCGCGAAGGAGCCCTGCCGCGCGTGCTGCACGAGCACGTCCCAGAGAAAGGGTCCGGAGCCGACGCCGTTCACCTCGACGTACCACCGCTGCTCGTGAATCCGGTCCATGCCTCGCCTCTCTCGCGCGCTCAAGCGCCGCGGTGCCGTTGTACCATTGCGGGCGCGACGCCCCTCAACCCACCGGGAGACCGAATGACGTCACCCCCTCTGTACAACCCCTCGCCCCCGCCCGCCGCGTTCGGCCCTCCGCCTGGGACCTTCGGGCCGCGCTGGGCCTCACCCTCGGGCCCCTCCCTCGACATCGTCCCCGAGAGTGGCGGCGCGTTCGGCGCGAAGTACCTCGCGCTCGTGGGATATCTCACGGCGCTGGTGGGGTGCGCGGTGGTCGCGGTGATCACCCTCTTCGGCCGCGGTGATCGCGACGTCGCCGTCACGGGGGCCGCGTTCTTGTTCGGCGGGCTGATCGTCTACGCCGCCGCGGCGATGACCTGGGTCTACCAGTCCTGGCGGTTCCTCCCGGCCCCCTACCGCCGCACGGCCTCGGGCCGGGAGATCTCCCCGGGATGGGCCCTCGTGGGCCACCTCGTCCCCTTCTACAACCTCTACTGGATGTTCGCGCAGAGCCTGGGTTACTGCGAGGCCCTCGACAGCGTGATGGTGCAGAGCGGGCGGGCGGCGCGGGCGCCCAAGACCCTCGCGACCGTCGCGTGCGTGGTGCAGCTCGTGCCCTACGTGAGCCACCTCGTCGGGCCGGCCCTGTGGCTGACGTACATGTTCCTCACCGACCGGGTGAAGGCGCAGCTCGCCGCCCCCCGCGCGGGTTGACAGCCCCGATTTTCGCAAGGATCTTCCCGCGCCCTTCGCGCATCTCACATGATGCGTCCCTCAACGGGCTCGTTCGACATGCCGCGTCTGCCCTCCACCCTCCCCCTCGCCCTGCTCGTCGCGACATCGTCGCTGTCGGCGCAGACACGCGCGCCCACCGCGTGCGTGTCGGCGCCCGTGATCCAGGAGGGCGCGCCGGTGCGCGGCACCACGGCCGGCGCCGACGATCTCTTTCACGCCTCGTGCGCCCGCAGCGCGCTCTCGGGGGATCGGGTCTTTCGCCTGCAGGTGCCGCGCCGGTCCCGCGTCTCGCTGCGCCTGGAGTCTGACTACGACGCCGCGCTCTACGTGCGACGCGCCTGCGACGAGGAGATCACCGAGGTGGCTTGCAACGACGACGCCCGCGACACGCGTCACGCCGCGCTGGACCTCACCCTCGACGCCGGGGCGTGGTTCGTCTTCGTCGACGGCTTCGACGTCGACGAGGCCGGTCAGTTCTCCCTCTCGGTGACGCTCGACTCCCTCGCGCCGCCGGTGCGCGTCGAGGGCGTCACGGCCGCGGGCGGGCGTCACGGCCTCGCGGGAACGCCCGTCGAGGCGCTGAACCGCGCGGGTCGCGTGCTCGCCCGCGCGTCGGTCAGCGCCGACGGTCACTTCGGCCTGCGCGTGCCGGGCGAACAGCTCGTGCGGGTGCGGGCGCGGGTCGACGGCGTGGAGCTCTCCACAGAATTTTTCGACCCCGCGCAGCGCCCCTCGGTGACCCTGGGCGGCGCCTCGGTGCGACGCGCGCCCGCCGGAGGCGTGCCCAATGGCTGACCCGCCGCGCATGCAGGTGCGCGACCTGCGCGACGGCACCGAGCGCGCGGCCTCCGTCGCCGCGCTGAGCGTGCCCACCTTCATGCTCGACTACGTCGCCCGCTCCCTCGCGCATGAGGGCGGCTTCGCGACGCTCGAAGACGCCGAGGCGCGGGCGCTGGGCCCGGTGCCCCTGGCGACCTTCGCGGTGGGCGACGAGGTCTTCGTCGAAGACACACCCGGCGCGCCGTGGCCGCTCGTGCGGGTGCTCGCCGCCGCGCAGACCACCTGGGCCATGCTGCCCTGCGGCGCGAGCGTGCTTCTGGCGGGCGTGACGCCGCTGCGGGTCACCGACGGCGCGATGGAGTCCCTCGTCGGGGGAGACGACGACGAGGGCGTCGACCCCGCGGTGATCCTCGCGGAGTGCGAGGCGCACACGGGGCTCACGCTGCGCCTGGGTCCGTTCACGCGCCGCGAGGGCGAGCTCGAGCGCTCGGCCGCGCTCGCGGTCGTGGGGTGACGTTCAGTCCGGCGCGCGGGCGTTCGCGCGGTCGATGACCGACTCCCCGCGGAGCTCTCGCGCGACGACCGACGCGGCCACGAGCCCGAAGGTGCCCGTCACCCACGCCGCGCTGCCGTCGATGCGCGCGCGGTGGTCGCAGGTGTGCTGCTCGTTCTCCGCCTGCGGGCACACGCAGTGAAAGCCCTCGGGGCCGTCGTAGGCCGGGGGCGTGGGCGCGGTGGGGCGCTCGTCGCTGAACACGCAGGCCACGCCCGTCGGCGCGCGCGCGTCGAAGCGCCACCCGTGCTTCTTGCGCAAGATCTCCCGGAGGTGGTGAGCCATCGGGTCGGAGTGCGTGCGGGCGAGGTCGTCGACGCGCACCCGCGTGGGGTCGAGCCGCGCCGCGGCGCCCATGGCGCTCACCACGGGGATGCCCCGGCGCGCGCAGGTCACGAGCAGGTGGGCCTTGGCCGTGAGGTTGTCGATCGCGTCGACGACGTAGTCGGGCGTGGGGCTGAGCAGCGCGTCGGCCCCCTCGGCCTCGTAGAACGCCACCCGGGCCTCGACGCGGGCGCCGGGGTGTACGAGACGCAGGCGCTCGGCCATGACCTCAGCCTTGGGTCGGCCGATGTTCCCGCGCATCGCGTGCATCTGGCGGTTGGTGTTGGTCACGCAGATGAGGTCGAAGTCGACCAGCGTGAGGTCGCCCACCCCCGTACGCGCGAGGGCCTCGGCCGCGAAGGAGCCGACGCCGCCCACGCCGAAGACCACCACCCGCGCGCGGTGCAACCGTGCGATGGCGTCTTCGCCGAGCAGCCGCGCCACGCGGTCGAAGCGGCGGTGCAACCGGGGGGACTCGCTCACGCCGCGCCGCTCACGCCATCTGCGAGAAGTCGGACTTCTCGGCGCCGCAGTCGGGGCAGCGCCAGTCGTCGGGCAGGGACTCAAAGGGCGTCCCCGGGGCGATGCCGCTGTCGGGGTCTCCCACGGCAGGGTCGTAGATGTGATCGCACACCAGGCAGCGGTAACGTCGGGGCTCCATCGCGCGGCACGGTAGCACGGCGCCGCGGGCGCATGGCACTGCGCGGAAGGCGCGCTGGCGTCGGAGCCGGGATGGTGTGAAGAATCACGCCACCTCATGGCCACGCCATATCGCCAGCTCGCCTCCCCGACGCGGGACCTCGCGGCCGCCGCGGCCCTGCCGCCCGACGCCTACCTCCCCCGCGGCCGGTGGGCCACCGTGGGCCGCAACCTCGGATGGGTGATCGCGCTGCTGGGCGCGGCCGAGGTCGCGCACATCGCCGTGGGGAGCTCGCTGCTGGCGCTGGGCTTCTTCGTGGTGGCCTACGCGGTGCTCTTTGGACAGGTGATCCGTCGGCGACGCATGGCGCTGCGGCTGGTGCGCGAGAACGACGAGGCGGTGGCGCAGCTCAACGGCGCGGACCTCGACAGCGCGGTGCGTCGGCTCGACGCGCTGGCGGTGCAGTCCCGGGGGTTGGGCTTCTACCACGCGCAGGTGGTGTTCAACCGCGGGGTCGCGTTCATCCGGCAGGGGCAGCCGGAGCACGCCCTCGCGCTCTTTGACGCGGTGGCCCGCAGCGGGTGGTTCGAGCGCTTTCGCGCCCTGGGCTTCGACGCGCTGCTCGCGTCGGGGCAGAGCATCGCCGCGGCGCTGATCGACGATGTGCCTGCGGCAGAAGGCTTTCTCGCGCGAGCGCAGGCGCGGGTGCCGGCCGCGACGCGGGGCAAGGTGCTCATGGCCGAGACGCTCGTGGGGCTGCGCAAGGGCGACGACCGCACGGTGGCCGCGCGGGTGGAGGCGGAGTGGGCCGCGGCCGAGGCCGTGCTGCCCGCGTCGCACCTGCGGCTCCTGCGCGCGCTCCAGGCCTTCGCGATGGTTCGCAGCGGGGCCGACGAGGCGGCGGTGGCGCGGGTCATCGAGCGGGCGCGGCCGGTGCGCCACGGCGAGCACGACCACGTGGCGGTGCGCTGGGCGGAGCTGAAGGAGTTCCTCGCCGCGCGGGTCGACGTGCCGGGCTGAGCCTGCGCGCCGCCCGGGCGCGTGTCATGCTCATGGCTCATTGCGCGCGGCGCGTCGGGATCCCGGGGGTCACCTTGACGTGCGGGTGACGGATGTGCGAAGGCGGCGCGCGGACCGGCCACTGCCCCTGCATGCGTTCATCAGGGGAGGATGCTGGATCGCGCGTGGGCGCTGCGCGCGCCTGGAGGTGCTTGAGATGAGAAGGCTGACGGGTTTGGGCGCGCTCTTCATGGGCGTGGCGATGGCCGGCTGCGGGAGCAGCGGCGGCGGCGGCAACAATGACGCCGCGACGGGGACCGACGCGACGACCACGCCCGACGTGGTGATGGGGACCGACGTGGTCACCCCGATGGACACCGGCGGCGGCGGCACCGACGTGCCCCGCACCGACGTGCCGGCTGACCGCGTCGACGCGGGCCCGAGCAACACCTGCGGTCGCCTCGCGATCACCGACCTGAACACCATGGGGATGCGGGCCGGCAACGTCACCACCATCATGGGCGACAACACCGCGGCGGCGATGATGCAGGGCACCACCATGCCGCTGCGCGCGACGAGCAACGCCACCAGCGCCGACTGCACCATCGGCTCCATCGGCCAGATCGCCTACCGCTACACCACCGGCGCGATGCCCGCGGTGCTCCGCATCAGCACGACGAACGAGGGCACCCCCCGCGACTTCGACACCATGCTGTGGTTCTTCACCCGCTGCCCCACGGGCACGGGCACCACCGTCGCCAACGCCATCTGCAACGACGACGATCCCGAGTTCGCGGGCTCGGCCGACCGCCGCGTGTCGTCGCTCATCACCACCCCGATCATCCCCGCCAACACCACGATCTTCATCGTGGCCGGCGGCTTCGGGCGCAACCAGACCAACGTGCGCAACACCGGGCCGTACCGCCTGACGGTGTCGGAGCTCGTGCCGGTGGCCGCGGGCGGCGCGTGCCGCACCGACGGCCGCGACATGCGCTGCGCCGAGAGCCTCGACTGCGTGGCCAGCCGCCCGTTCTCCGACACGGGCGTCTGCCGCGCCCGGGGCACCACCGCGGGCACCCTCTGCCGTGACTCGGCCCCGGCGTGTGACGCGATGCTCCGCTGCGCCGCGATGGGCGAGCCCGCCGCGGGCTTCTGCGTGGAGAACGTGATGACGGGCGGCACCTGCTCGCTGTTCCGCGCGTGCGCCACCGGGCAGACGTGCGTGTTCCCGTCGCGCGGGTCCGTCGAGGGGAGCTGCCGCGCGCTGGGCTCGGCGGCCGGCGTCGACTGCCGCCCCATGGGCTCGCCCAACGGCCAGTGCGACATGGGCCTGCAGTGCGATGCGTTCAGCAACGAGTGCCGCACGCCCGTCGCCGTGGGCATGGCCTGCAACACCGTCACCTCGATCTGCACCGGCGGCGCCACCTGCGTGGCGACGCACCCCGACAGCTTCTCGGGCACCTGCCGCGCGAACGGAACCGCGGCGGGCACCGAGTGCCGCGCGGGCATGACCGGCCGCTGCGACACGGGCCTCGCCTGCCGCGACTTCGGCACGGGCGCCACCCTGGTGGCCCGCTGCGTGACCGAGGTCCCCGACGGGATGCTCGCGCGCTTCGACGCGTGGAGCCTGTGCTCCGAGAGCTCGGCCTGCTACTTCACCGACTTCTCGGACCGCACGCGCTGCCGCTGCGGCGCCGAGGGCACCACCGGCGGCAACTGCCGCCTCGACGCGCCCTTCTGCAGCACCGGGCTCACCTGCACCGCCGACATGCCCGCGACGGGCGCCACCGGCGCGTGCCAGACCCAGGCGATGGCGGGCGCTCGCTGCGAGTTCCCGACCATCGGCTGCGCCGACGGCTTCACCTGCGTGCTCAACGCCGACAGCGACTCGGTGGGCACCTGCCGCGCCGAGGGCTCCGTGGCCGGCGCGGGCTGCGCGCCCGGCGCCACCGCCTGCATGTCGGGCCTGACCTGCAACGGGTCGTACCTCTCGGGCGGCAGCACCTGCACCCGCACCGTCGCCATGGGCGCGGCCTGTGACCCGCTCTGGGGCACCACGGCGTGTCCCACGGGCCAGGTCTGCATCCCGACGACGTACCGCGCGGGCATGTGCGGCGCGGCGACGCGCGCGGAGATGGAGCCCAACAACGAGACCATGACCGCGGGCGCCCCGGTGACCGCGTCCACCACCGTCTCCGGCGCGCTCCCCCGCGGCGATCAGGACTGCGTGGCCGTCACGGTCGCGGCCAACGGCGGCATCCTCGCGATGGCCAGCGACGGCCAGGGCTCCTGCCCGGCGCGCGGCCAGCAGGGCATCGTGCTCGACGTGTACGGCTCCGACGGCCGTACGCTGCTCGGCGAGGCGGCCCTCACCGGCCCTGACTCCTGCGCCACCATCGACGGCAACCGCCGCGGCGTCTACGACTGGGCCACCGGCCTCAGCGCGGGCACCTACTACGTCTGCGCGCGCGGCCGTCTCTTCGCGAACGCCATGGGCGGCACGTCGATCACCGACAGCATCGCCTCGTACGTGCTGACGGTCGCCCCGCTGCCCCCGCGCTCCTGATCCCTCCTGGGCGCCTCCCGCACGGCGAGGCGCCCTCCCCTCCCCGCCCCGCTTTTGCCGCGCGTACGCTGCGCGGTGGATCAAGTGCTTGACAGCGTTCTCCGCGGTCGGTACCTCACCACGGCGTGCGTGATGCGGTCGGCGCGCTTTCTGCGTGACCGCGAGCGCAGTGCGAGAGCTCCCCTTCGGCGCCCCCTCCACGGCGGGCGCAGAGACGAGAAGACACCGATGATGTCGCCGAGCGACAAGCGCAAGCAGAGCCTGTACTTCCCCGAGTCGATGCTGGTGGAGATCCAGCAGGAGGCCACGCGCCTCGACCGATCGCTCTCGTGGGTCATGCAGCGCGCGTGGAAGCTCGCCCGGGCCGACATCCGGAAGCTGCCCTCGGTGAACGACGTCGTCGACATGGAAGCCGCGGACGACCCCCGGGGCCGCGACGAGGACTGAGCCTCTCCCTCCTCCGGCGCGCCCCCGTGGCGACGCCCTCCACGCTGCGCACCGAGGCGTGACCCCCATGAGCGACAGCAGCCCGCCCCGCACGCGCGAGGGCACGGCGACAGCCACCGATGGCACGAGGCTCTTCGTCTCGGACGCGGGCGACGGCGACGCTGTGCCCGCGCTGCTCTGCGACGGCATCGCCTGCGACGGCTTCATCTGGAAGTATCTCAAGCCCGCGCTGCTGCACGACCGCCGGGTGGCGCACTGGCACTACCGCGCCCACGGCCGCTCCGAGGCGCCGCGGGACCACGCGCGGATTCACATCGCCGACCACGCGGCCGATCTCCACGCGGTGCTGCGGCAGCTGGAGCTCCCCCGGGCGGCCCTGCTGGGGCACTCCATGGGCACGCAGGTGTGCCTCGAGGCGTACCGACAGCGGCCTGAGGCCGTGGCCGCGCTGGTGCTCATCTGCGGCTCGTACGGGAACATCACCCGCACGTTCAAGGGCAGCGACGCGCTGCTTCACGCGATCCCGCGGATGCTCGCGTTCATCGACCGCCACCCGGTGATCTCCCGCGCGCTCTGGGCGAGCGGCCCGGCCGACCTACTGGCCGCCGCGAGCCGCTGGCTCGGCGAGGTCGACACGCTGCGGATGCAGACCGAAGACCTCGTGCCCTACTTCGCGCACATCGCGCGCATGGACCCGTCGACCTTCTTTCGCATGCTCGCCGCCGCGGGCGCGCACAGCGCCGAGGACCTGCTGCCCTCGATCCGCGTGCCCACGCTGATCATCGCCGCGGAGAACGACTCGTTCACGCCGGTGCGCTACGCCGAGCAGATGGCGCGGCAGATCCCCGGGGCGACGCTGCTGCGCCTTCGCGGGGCCTCGCACGCGGCGCCGCTGGAGCAGCGCGACGAGGTGAGCGAGGCCGTGCGGAGCTTTCTCGCGAGGCTGACGTGAGCGGCCGGCGGCGCGCCGAGGTGGTGGCCGCGCTGTCGCTGCTCTACGCCGCGCAGGGCATCCCCTTCGGCTTCGCCGCGGAGTTCCTCCCGGTGGTGCTGCGCGAGGGCGGCGCGTCGCGCACGCTCATCGCGGTCACCGGGTGGCTGCAGGCGCCGTGGCAGCTGAAGATCCTGTGGTCGCCGCTGGCCGACCGCCCCGCGGTGCGCGCGCGGTCGCGGGAGATCCTGCTCGCGCTGCAAATGGTGCTGGCCGCGGTGATGGCGCTGCACGCGGTCTTCGCGGGCCCGCCGCCGGTGCTCGCGGGGTGGTTCGCGCTGACCTTCCTCGCCGCCCTCGTGGCCGCGACGCAGGACATCTTCGTCGACGCCTTCGCCGTGCGCACCCTCGGCGAGAAGGACCGGGGCTACGGCAACGCCGCGCAGGTCGCGGGCTACCGCGTGGGGATGGTCGTCGGGGGCGGCGGGATGCTGGTGCTCTCGCGCTCGCTGGGTCCCCGGGGCACGCTGCTGGCGTGCGCGGCGCTCATCGCCGCGGTGAGCGTCGGGGCCTTCGCGCTGCGGGGCGAGCCCGCGGGCGAGGTCGCGCGAGACAGCGAGCGGGAGCTCCCGCCCGCGCGCGGCGTGGGGAGCTCCCTGGCGCTGCTGCGCGACCTCGTGCGCGCGGCGTGGCCGGTGACCGCGGTGGCGCTCACGTACAAGCTCGGGGTGCACGCGGCCTCGGGGATCCTCAAGCCGCTGCTGGTCGACCACGGGTGGGACCGCGCGGCCATCGGGCACGCGGTGGTGACCTTCGGCGCAGCCGCGAGCGTGCTGGGCTCGCTCCTCGGCGCGCAGATGCACCGCGCGTGGGGCGAGCGCGCGGCGATGATCTCCGCGGCGTGGCTGCAGTGCGCGGCGGTGCTCGCGCTCCTCGCGGTGGAGCGGGCGCACGCGCCGCGCGCGCTGTCGACGGCCCTCATCGCGCTGGAGCACCTCGCGAGCGGCGCGGGCACCACGGCGCTCTTCGCGGGGCTGATGACCGCCACCCGGCGCGACCGCGCGGCCCTGCACTACACGGCCCTCACGAGCCTCAACGTGGTGGCGATCTTCGCGGGCTCCATCCTCGGCGCGGCGCTCGCTGACCTCTTCGGGGTGAGCGCCACCTTCGTGGTGTCGGCGGCGCTATGCCTCGCGCCCCTGCCGCTGCTCCGGCGGTGGGACCAGCACGCGGCGCAGAGCGCGGGCCTCGAAGACGCCCGTGCGACACCGTGATTCATTTGACGCCGGGGATGGGTCCGCCTAGCCTGTTGGCCCGTTTCGCGTGCCGCAAAGGACGGGGACGCGCACCTTGATGGAGCTCGATGTCGGTTTCGTCTGTGGGACCTGTGATGCCTTCGCGCCGATGGCCGCGAGCGAGTGCCCCTCGTGCGCGTCTGCGCTGGGCTTCGAGGCGCCCCCGACGCGCGCCGAGACAACGGCCAAGCCTGCGATCTCGCAGGGCTTTTTCGTGGACACCCCCGCGGCTCTGGACGACCTCCCCGGGGAGGAGCCGCTGCCCGCGATCGACCCCGAGCTCGACGCGATGCTCGACCAGGCGCTGCCCTCGTTCGCCGAGGTCGCGCTGCCGGTGGAGGAACCGCCGCGCCCGCCGGTGGGTCCGTTCAAGATTCCTGTGCGATTCGCGCTCACGGAGGCGTTGATGGATCAGGCTCGCAGCTACGTTTGCAAGAAGTGCTACTCGCCGGTGCCGCAGGGGCACAAGTTCTGCGGCCGCTGCGGGGAGCCCGTTCCGCGGGACGTGGTGACCGCGCAGACCCTGCTGCTCTCCAAGATGCTGGAGCCAGGCAAGGCCAAGCTCGTGGTGATCAAGGGCGAGGGCTTTCAGACCGACCCCTCGGACGAGACGGCGTTCCTGCTCGGGGGTCGTCAGCACCCGTGCGGCCGCACGCAGGGGGACATCCTCTTCGACCGGGACTCCTGGGTCTCGCCGCTGCACGCGATGTTCTACTACCGCGACGACGGCCGCCTGGTGGTGCGCGACGAGTCGTCGGCCAACGGGGTCTACCTGCGCATCAAGGGCATGGCCGCGCTGCAGCCGGGCGACTGCTTCCTCTCGGGGGAGCAGGTGTTTCGGCTCGAGACCACGCCCCGCGCGGCGGATGGTCCCGAGCCCGACGGCACGCTGTTCTACTCGTCGCCGAAGCGTCCGTCGCCGTTCCGCGTGGTGCAGGTGCTGCGCGGCGGGGTGTCGGCGACGCAGGTGTGCGCGCGGGAGAGCGCGATCACCATCGGTCGCGAGAACTGCGACATGAACTTCCCCAACGACCCGTACATGTCCACGCGGCACTGCCGGGTGGAGCTCACGGCGAACGGCGCGTACCAGCTCGTCGACACCGGCAGCAAGAACGGGACGTACCTCTCGATCCACGGAGAGCGCGAGCTGCTCCACGGGGACTACCTCTTCATCGGCCGCGAGCTGCTCCGCGTGGACATCTCGGCGTAGATGCTTCGAGACATCAGAGCGAGCGACGGAGGAACACCGTGATTGTCTGTCCGAAGTGCGGCAAGGAGAACCAGGACCACTACAAGTTCTGCCTTGGCTGCGGCAATGAACTCCCGCGCGACGCGGGCGGTGGCAACCGTCCCTTTCGCCCCACGCCGCCCGCGGTGAACGTGCCCGCGACCGCGGGTCGCAGCGCCCAGGCGCCCGTGGTCCCCGTGGCCCCGCAGCCGGTCGCGCCGCCCGTGGCCGCGCCGAGCACCCCGCAGCCTCCGCCGCCGGCGTTCCAGCCCCCCCCGCCCGAACCCCCGCAGGCGTACCAGCCCCCGCCGCAGGCGTACCAGCCCCCGCCGCAGGCATACCAGCCCCCGCCGCAGGCGTTCCAGCCTCCGCCGCAGGCGCAGCCGCCCTTCCAGCCTCCGCCCGCGCAGCCGCAGCCCTTCGCACCCCCGGCGCAGGCGTTTCAGCCCCCGCAGGCGGCCCCCTCGCAGCCTGCGGCGGCACCGGCGAGCTGTCCCAACTGCGGCACGCCCAACCCCCGAGGCAACCGCTTCTGCATCACCTGCGGCTTCGACATGGCGAGCGCGCCGCAGCCGGTGGCGCCGCCTCCGCAGCAGGTCGCGCCGCCTCCGCAGCAGCCCGTCGCGCCGCCCCCGCAGCAGCCCGTCGCGCCCACGCCTCCCGCGCGTCCGGCGGTGGTGGAGCGCGCGCGGCTCGTGCTGATCCGTCCTGACGGCTCCGAGGGCGGGGTCTTCCCGCTGCACGAGGGCGAGAGCCACGTCGGCCGCGAGAGCGGACCGATCTTTCAGCAAGACACCTACCTCTCCCCGCGGCACGCGACCTTCCTGGTGGCGCCGGGCGCGGTGACCGTGCGCGACGACGACGCCCTCAACGGGGTCTACGTGCGCGTGGAGCGGCAGGTGCCCGTCGAGATCAACGACGGGGACGTGTTCCGCATCGGGCAGGAGATCCTGCGCTTCGACGCGTTCTCGCAGGTGCAGCGTCTGCCCGATGGCACCGAGCGCATCGGCAGCGAGAGCGAGGGTCTTGTGGGCCGCATCTCGCTCGTCACCGGCCGCGACACCTACGGCAACGCGTTCCCGGTGCCCGTCACGGGGCTGTACCTCGGTCGCGAGCGCGGCGACATCCTCTTCCCCGAGGACGGCTACGTCTCGGGCCTGCACTGCCAGCTCGCGGTGGTGAACGGTCGGCTCACCCTCACCGACGTGGGGAGCTCCAACGGCTCGTACCTCCGCATCCGCGGGCAGCGCGGGCTGCGCAACGGCGACTACCTCCTCATGGGGCAGCAGCTCTTCCGCCTCCAGGTCCTCTGATCAGACCCGCGCGGCGCCCCCTTCGCTGGGGTTCAGCGCCGCGCGGAGCTTCAGCACCTGGTCGAGTTCTCCGAGGAAGATCAGCGTGCTCCCGACCTTGAGCTGGGTCTCGGCGCCGGGGTTGAATCGGTAGCTCCCGTCGGCCCCGCGCACCGCCACCACCAGCACGTCCGCCACCTTGCGAATCGCCGCCTCGGCGAGGGTCTTGTTGGCGAAGGGGGTGCCCTCCTTCACGGGCACCTCCTCGATGCGCAGCACGTGCTTCGGGTCGCGCATCATCATGTCGAGGAACTCGGTGACGTTCGGGCGGATGATCTCGCTCGCGAGGCGCAGCCCGCCGATGCGGTTCGTCGAGACCACCTTGTCGGCCCCGGCGCGCGCGAGCTTGGGCACAGCCGACTGCTCCACGGCCTTGGCGATGATCCGCAGCGAGGGGTTCAGCGAGCGCGCGGAGAGGGTGACGTAGAGGTTCGCCTGGTCATCCGAGAGGGCCGCCACGAGCCCGCTCGCGCGCTCGATGCCCGCGGTGCGCAGGACCTCGTCTTCGGTGGCGTCGCCCACGAGGTAGCGAAGCCCGGGGTGCTCCCGGTGCAGCCGCTCGAGGTGCGCGATGTCGCTGTCGATGGCCACGAAGGGCTGCGCGCAGGTCGTGAGCTCCTCGACGATGTGCGAGCCCGTGCGCCCCACGCCGCACACGATGACGTGCCCCTGCATCTCCGCGATGACCTTGTTCATCCTGCTCCGGCGGAAGTAGTCGCGCAGCTCGCCCTCGACGAAGAGCGCCGTCACGATGGACGCGAAGTACACCACGCTCCCCGCGCCCACGATCACCAGCACGAGGGAGAACGCGCGGGCGACGGTGTCGCCCTCCATCCCCGGGAGCTCTCCGTAGCCCACCGTGGTGAGGGTGATGAGGGTGTGAAAGAGCGCCTGGAACCACGTCCACCGGCCCGCGCCGATGGCGTGAATGCCCATGGTGCCCGTGATCACCACGGCCAGCAGGAACAGCGTCGCGCCGCGCAGCCGCGCGAGGATCAGCTCCACGTCACACCTCGACGTCGACCCGCACCTCGACGCGCCAGCCCTGCAGCGCGTCGTCGCCCGTGATCGCAGCCCGCAGCGCGTCGTTCACCGCTTCGGGCACGCGGAGGTCCGACGCGCGCAGGGGCTGGTCGGTGACGAAGCGCACGCGCACGCCGCCGTCGACGGGCTCCACCGCGTCGAGGCGCAGCGAGACGTCCTGCAGCGGGTGTTGCTGGATGTGCGCGGAGATGCGCGCCGCGAGGCGGGCGCTAGGGTCGTCGGTCATCGACGTCGACCATAGCCCGTCGCGGCGCGCAGCGGGAGGGATCAGGGCAGGCCGAACACCGGCAGGCGGTTGTCGAAGAGCCGACGGTTGGTGAACGAGCCGTCACCCATCGACCCGTAGCCGTTGAACCCGATGCACTGCACCGCGCCGCTCGCGCGCCGTACACAGGTCACCGCCACGCCCGCGTGCACCTGCACCGCGTCGGTCACGTTGAGCACCGACACCGGCACGGCGCGCGAGGTGATGGTGTTGTCGCCCACCTGCCCGACGTTGTTGTAGCCCCAGCACACCACCGCGCCCGTCGTGCGGGCCGCGCAGGAGTAGTTCGAGCCCGCGGTGATCCACCGCGCGTTGTCGATGACCGCCACCGAGGTCGGGAGGTTGCGGTTCGCCGACGCGCCCGAGGTGTTGTTCCCGACCTGCCCGTAGAAGTTGTAGCCCCAGCACACCACGCTGTTGTCCCGACGGCGCACGCAGGCGTGGTTCTCACCCGCGTCGAGCTGCACCGCGTCGGTGAGACCGAGGGCCGTGACGGGCGTCACCGAGGATGCGCTCGCGCCGTTGCCGAGCTGTCCGCTGGTGCCGAGGCCCCAGCACTGCACGGTGCCACCCATGAGACGCGCGCAGGTGAAGCGGTCCCCCGCGCTCACCTCCACCGCGCCGCTGACCCCCGCGACCAGGCGAGGCGTGGGCACGTTGGTGCCCGTGCCCCCGACCTGCCCGTTGGAGTTCGAGCCCCAGCACCAGACCTCGCCGTTCATGCGCACCGCGCAAGTGTGGGTGGTGCCCACGGTGATGCTCCTCGCGTCGGTGAGGCCGAAGACCTCGGCGGCGGTGTTGCGCGAAGACGTCGCGCCGTCACCGAGCTGGCCGCTGGTGCCGAGGCCCCAGCAACGCACGCCGCCGGTGCGCAGCCGCGCGCAGGTGTGGTTCAGACCGGTCTCGATCTGGGCGACGTCGGCGAGGCCCTCGACGTAGTCCGCCGACGCGCGGGTGCCGCCCGTGGTGAGCGAGTCGCCGAGCTGGCGGTTGTTGTTGTAGCCCCAGCAGACCGCGCGGTTCGTCGGTGTCACCGAGCAGGCGGTGTATCCCGTGATGCTCATCGGGATCTCGCCGCAGCCCGTGCCGGTGCAACGCGCGCGCGGCTCACGAAGCCGCCGTCACCGAGCTGCCCCGAGGTGCCGCCGCCCCAGCACTGCACCGCGCCGGTGGCCCGACGCACGCAGAGGTGCAGCGAGCCCGCGACGAGGCGCGTCGCGTCGGTGATCCCGGGCACCGCGCCGGGGATCACGCGCTGCGCGGTGGTGCCGTCGCCGAGCTGACCGATGTTGTTGAAGCCCCAGCAGACCACCGCGCCGCTCTGGCGCAACGCGCAGGAGAAGCGGTCGCCCACCGCGATCTGCACGGCGTCGGAGAGGCCCATGACCGGGATGGGCGCGGTGCGGTTGGTCGTGGTGCCGTCGCCGAGCTGACCGTTGCTGTTGTTGCCCCAGCACTGCACGCCCCCCGTGCTGCGCAGCGCGCAGGCGTGGGTGGTGTTCAGCGCGATGGCCACCGCGTCGGTGACGCCGACCACGTTGACCGGGGCGTTGCGGTTGGCGGTGGTGCCGTCGCCGAGCTGCCCCGAGGTGTTCAGGCCGAAGCACGAGACGGTGCCGTTGGCGCGCAGCACACAGGTGTGGCTCTCGCCGGCCGCGACCTCCTGGGCGTTGGTGATGCCCATGGCCACGGTGGGGAGCACGCGCTGGGTGATGGTGCCGTCGCCGAGCTGTCCCACGTTGTTGGATCCCCAGCAGCGCACGGTGCCGTCGCGTCGCGCGATGCAGGTGTGGTTCGTGCCCGCGGAGATCGAGATGCCGTCGGAGAGCCCGAAGCTCGGCGTGGGCGCCTGGCGGGTGGCGGTGGCGCCGTCGCCGATCTGCCCCGTGGAGCCCAGGCCCCAGCAGGCCACGGTGCCGTCGGTGCGGAGCACGCAGGTGTGTGCGCTGCCGGTGGCGAGGCGGCGCACGTCACCGACGCCGTCGACGACGACCGGCGCGCTGCGGGCCACGGTGGTGAAGTCACCGAGCTGCCCGCTGCCGTTGGCGCCCCAGCACACCGTGGCGCCGCTGGACTGCACCGCGCACACATGCAGGAAGCGCGCGGCGATCTCGAGCCCCGAGCCGCCCTCGCAGCGGCTCTCGGTGCAGGTCTGCCCCGCGGCGCAGCGGCGGCCGCAGGCGCCGCAGTGGTTGACGTTCACGCGGGTGTCGACCTCGCAGCCGTTGGTGGCCATGGTGTCGCAGTCGGCGAAGCCGTTGCCGCAAGTGGCGATGGCGCAGCGGCCCATTTCGCAGCGCGCGGTGGCGTTGCTCAGCCCGCAGCCCATGGGCGCGTCGGGTGCCTCGTCGGACATCCCGTCGCAGTCGTCGTCGGTGTTGTTGCAGGTCTCGGCCTGCGGGAGCACCTGGCCCGTGCAGGTCATCGACCACGTGCGGTCGGGCTGGCAGACCTGCGTGCCACCAGCGCACCGGCCGACGTTCTCGGTGCCCGTGGGGCCCGCGTAGCAGGGCCGGGTGGTGCCCGGCGTGCACACGCCGCACACCGTGTCGTCGACCATGCCGTTGCAGTCGTCGTCGATCATGTTCCCGCAGGTCTCGGACATGGTGGGCAACACCTCGCCGATGCAGGTGGTGCCGAAGGAGCCCGACGGCCCGCAGACCTGAATGCCCGCCACGCAGCGCCCGACCCCGCGCGTGCTGCCGGGGCCGGTGTAGCACGCCTGGGTGCTGCCCGGCGTGCACCCGCAGCCGTTGTTGACGACGCCGTTGCAGTCATCGTCGATCGTGTTGCTGCAGACGTCGGTCATCGCGGGGAGCACCTCGCCGGTGCACGTCGTCGACCACTGCCCCATGACGCAGCTCTGCGTGCCCGCCGTGCAGCGCCCCTGCCCGAGAGTACCCGTGGCGCCGGTGTAGCAGGGCCGCGTCTGTCCGCTTACGCAGGCGTCACAGCCGTCGTCGGGAATGCCGTTGCAGTTGTCGTCGATGCCGTTGGGACAGATCTCCATCGCCGCGGGCAGCACCTCGCCCGTGCAGACGCTCCAGGTGCGATCGATGCCGCAGACCTGCGTGCCGCCGCGGCAACGGCCGACGCCGTCGGTGCCGTCGGGTCCGGTGTAACAGAGCCGGGTCGACTCGGTGACGCACGGCTCGCCGCCGTCACCGGTCATCGC
>JBILLI010000351.1:0-7703 GCA_044376155.1 Polyangiales bacterium | reverse complement strand
AGATCACGTCCTTCGGCTTCTTTCAGGACACCGCCAACGGCGGCGCCGACGCGGTCTTCGGCCTCGACATCCCCCTGCAACGCCTGGTCAACGTGCTCAAGGCCGCCGCCGAGGGCTACGGCCCCGAGCGCCGGGTGATCCTCCTGCACGGGCCCGTGGGCAGCTCCAAGAGCACCATCGCCCGGCTGCTCAAGAAGGGCATGGAGGACTACTCCCGCACCCCCGAGGGCGCGCTGTACACCTACTCCTGGGTCAACCTCGGGGGCACCGGGCTCACCTCCACGGCCGACGGCGACACCTTCCCCTCGCCCATGCACGAGGAGCCCCTGCGGCTCATCCCCGCCGAGTGGCGCGAGCGCGCGTTCAAAGAGCTCGGGATCGCCAACGACCGCTACCGCATCAAGCTCGAGGGCGACCTCAACCCGGCGTGTCGGTACATCTTCAAGGCCCTGCTGGAGCGCTACAAGGGCAACTGGGCCGAGGTCATCGCCAAGCACATCCGCGTGCGGCGATTGCTCCTCTCCGAGAAGGACCGCGTCGGCATCGGCACCTTTCAGCCCAAGGACGAGAAGAACCAGGACAGCACCGAGCTCACCGGCGACATCAACTACCGCAAGATCGCCGAGTACGGCTCCGACAGCGACCCCCGCGCGTTCAACTTCGACGGCGAGTTCAACATCGCCAACCGCGGCATCGTGGAGTTCGTCGAGGTGCTCAAGCTCGACGTGGCCTTCCTCTACGACCTCCTGGGCGCCTCGCAAGAGCACCGCATCAAGCCCAAGAAGTTCGCGCAGACCGACATCGACGAGGTCATCATCGGCCACACCAACGAGGCCGAGTACAAGAAGCTCCTCGCCAACGAGTTCATGGAGGCGCTGCGCGACCGCACCATCAAGATCGACATCCCGTACATCACCCGGCTCTCCGAGGAGGTGAAGATCTACGAGAAGTCCTTCGGCAGCGGCAAGGTGCGCGGCAAGCACGTGGCCCCGCACACCCTCGAGATCGCGGCGATGTGGGCCATCCTCACGCGCCTCGAGGACCCCAAGAAGCACAACCTCACGCTGCTCCAGAAGCTCAAGCTCTACGACGGGCGCATGCTCCCGGGGTACACGCAAGACACCGTGAAGGAGCTGCGCAAGGACACCAAGCGCGAGGGCATGGACGGGATCTCCCCGCGCTTCGTGCAGGACATGCTCTCCAACGCCCTGGTGCGCTACGAGGAGCCCACGCTCAACCCCTTCATGGTGATGAACGAGATCGAGCGGGGGCTCAAGGCCCACTCGCTGATCACCGCGGATGACCAGCGCAAGCGCTACACCGAGCTCATCGGGGTGGTGCGCCGGGAGTACGAGGACATCATCAAGAACGAGGTCCAGCGGGCGATCAGCGCCGACGAGACCGAGATCCAGAAGCTCGCGGCGAACTACGTCGACAACGTGCGCGCGCACACCCTCAAGGAGAAGCTCAAGAACCGCTACACGGGCCGCGACGAGGAGCCCGACGAGCGGCTGATGCGCTCCATCGAGGAGAAGATCGAGATCGCCGAGCCCCGCAAGGATGATTTCCGCCGCGAGATCATGAACTTCATCGGCGCCCTCGCCCTCGAGGGCAAGAAGTTCACCTGGAACACCAACGACCGCCTGCGCCGCGCCCTCGAGCTCAAGCTCTTCGAGGACAAGAAGGACACGATCAAGTTCACGTCCATCGTGAGCAACGTGCTCGACCGCGAGACGCAGGAGAAGATCGACGCCGTGAAGACCCGCCTCATGCGCGACTTCGGCTACGACGAGATCTCCGCCCAGAACGTGCTGGAGTACGTCTCGTCGATCTTCGCCCGCGGCGACGTCAAGGCCTGATCCCCCTCCCGCAACGGTTGCCTCCCGCCCCATCCCTCTGCTAGCCACGGCGCCCCCTTTCGCTCGGGAGGCGCCATGGACCGCTACCTCGGCCTCGATTTCGGCACCACCAACACCGCGCTCGCGCGCTGCGGCCCCACGGGCGACGCGCGCCTCACGACCTTTCGCGCGGGCGACGGGCGCAGCGACACCTTTCGCTCGGTGCTCTACCTCGACCCCGTGCGCCGCACCGACAAGGGCGAGTTCGTCACCCGCGCGGGCCCCGCGGCCATCGAGGCCTACCTCGCGGGCGACGGCACCGGCCGCCTCGTGCAGTCGCTGAAGTCGTACCTCGCCAGCGCGCTCTTTCAGTCCACCAACGTCTTCGGGCGCACCATGTCCCTCGAAGACCTCATCACCCTGCTGCTCAAGAACCTCCGCCGCGAGGCCGCCGAGGAGCTCGGGGACCCCGAGTCCGTGATCCGCGGCGCGGTGGTGGGGCGGCCCGTGCGCTTCGCCAACTCCGACGGCGAGGCCGACGAGGCCCTCGCGCTGCGACGTCTCCGCACCGCCCTCGGCCGCGCGGGCTTCGAAGACGTGCGCTTCGAGTACGAGCCCGTGGGCGCGGCGTACTTTCACGAGGCCGCCCTCGACCACGACGAGCTCGTGCTCATCGGCGATTTCGGCGGCGGCACCAGCGACTTCTGCCTCATGCGCGTGGGCCCCTCGGTGCGCGCCGAGCCCGGCAGCGGGCGCATCCTCGGCACCGAGGGCGTGGGCATGGCGGGCGATGCCTTTGACAGCGAGGTCGTCGACCGCGCGGTGTCGCCGCGCTTCGGCAAGGGGATGACCTACCGCTCGTACCTCGACGGCAAGGAGATCCCCGTGCCCGTGTGGCTCTACGCCAAGCTGCGGCGGTGGCACCACCTGTCGTTCCTGCGCACGCGCGAGACCCTGCAGCTGCTGCGCGAGCTGCGCGCGCAGAGTGATGAAGAGACCGCCGCGGCCCTCGACGCGCTGCTGCACCTCGTCGAGATGAACCTGGGCTTTCACCTCGCCCGCCGCGTCGAGGGCGCGAAGATCACCCTCTCCCGCGAGGACCTCGCGCGCATCACCCTCCACGACGGCCCCGTGGACCTCGACGAGCCCGTCTCCCGCGGCGACTTCGACACCTGGATCGCCCCGCATCTCGACGCCCTCGGCGCGTGTGTCGACCGCCTCTTCGCCGCCACCGGCGCGCACCCGCGGGACGTCGACGCCGTCTTCCTCACCGGCGGCTCGTCGCTGGTGCCCGCGGTGCGCGAGGTGTTCCGCGCGCGCTTCGGCGACGCGAAGCTGCGCACCGGGCACGAGCTCACCTCGGTGGCGCTGGGCCTCGCGCTGCGCGCGCGGGAGGGTGTAGCGTCGGCCTCGCCGTGAGCCCTCGATTGCCCCTCGCCCTGGTCTCCGCGCTCCTCCCCATCACCCTCTTCGTCGTCGACGTTGATGCGCAGACCACGGGCGGCTCCTTCGGGGGCTCCCGCTGGGGCAGCGGCGCTCGACCCTCGCGCCCGACGCCCACGAAGCAGGCGCCCACCTACCGCGCGCCGCCCACCTACCGCGCGCCGCCCACCTACCGCGCACCGCCGCAGCCCGTGTACCGCCCGCAGCCCGTGTACCGCCCGAGCTACCCCAGCGCGCCCACGTACCCCAGCGCGCCCTCGTACCCCAGCGCGCCGACCTACCCCACGAAGACCTACCCCACGAAGAACTGGGGATCGACCTACAACCCCAACACCCCGCCCCCGCCGCCGCCGCCCGCGAGCTCCACGTCGCACTCGGGCAGCTCGGGGTGCTGCGGGAGCTCGTCGGTGATCCTCTTCGGGCTCATGGCGGCCATCACGGTCTCCGCGGGCAAGCGGCGCAAGCCGTGACCCCCGAGGTGCTCACCGCGCTCACCGCGGCCGCGCGCGCGGCGTGTGAGGGCGCCGACGCCGCGCACGACTGGCAGCACGTCACCCGCGTGCGCGAGAGCGCCGTCGGGCTCGCACGGAGCGCCGGCGCGAACCTCACCGTGTGTGAGCTCGCGGCGCTGTTGCACGAGCTCTTCAACTACCCCAAGGGCCACCCCGAGTCGAAGCGCTCGGGCGAGGTGTGCGCCGAACGCGCTGCGGCGCTGATGCTTCTGCACGGTGTCGACCCCGCGACGGCCGAGGCCGTGCGCTACGCCATCGCGGTGCACCCCTTCTCCCTCGGGGTGACGCCCGACACGCTGGAGGCGAAGGTGCTGCAAGACGCCGATCGCCTCGACGCCATCGGCGCCATCGGGATCGCCCGGTGCTTCGCGACCTGCGCGGACATGAAGCGCCCCTTCTACGACCCCGACGACCCCTGGAGCGATCACCGCGAGCCCGACGACAAGCAGTGGGGCGTGGACCACTTCGCGAAGAAGCTCCTGCGCCTCGAAGGGATCTTTCACACCGACGCCGCGCGGACCCTCGCCCGCGCGCGCACGGCCTTCATGCGCGGCTACCTCGACCAGCTCGCCGGGGAGATCCGCGGCGAGCGCTGAGGGCCCTGGCGCGCGGTGTCGCTCAGCGGTGACCCGAGAAGGTGCCCACGTTGGCGCGGTCGCGGTTGTAGCCCCACGTGCCCGAGAAGTTCTGCCCGTCGCTGGAGAACGTGATGCTGAACCACCCCGAGCCGGTGTTGCCCTGCCACGTGCCGCGGCAGCGCAGGCCGCTGAGCTGGCAGACCATGGTGTTGCCGCTGTAGCTGAACGTGACGCCGCCGTTGCGGTGCGAGGCGCTCATGGCGATGTGCCCGGCGCCGCGGCCGTTGACCGCGCCCGAGTCGGTCTCCCAATTTCCATTCAGATCGAGCCCCTGGGCCGAGGCCGAGGCGGGGACGAGGGCGAGCGCGAGGGCGGCGGCGAGGCGAAGGTTCTGCATGGTGCGATGCTCCCGGTGATGGCAATGGTCCGACGCGGGTTGCGCCCGTCCATCGCGAGACAGGCTACGCCGTCGCCCGCGAGGCTCACCATGGTAGTTGTTTGAGCCGACGTCGACGCCAACACCAACGCCCCACGCCGCGATGACCCTGACCGACACTCTGCGCGAAATCGTCGACTGGCTGCGATCCCCGCACGACGACCCCGAGGCCCGCGCGGCCTTCGACGCCTGGTGCCGAGAGCGCCGGTCGCAAGAGGCCCGGCGCCTGGCGGCGGTGATCCTCGCGTGCACCCTCGTGTGGTGGCCCACCGACGCGCTGATCCTCCGCGGCATCCCCGAGGCGTGGGGGCCCTTCTGGACGTGGCGCGTGTTGGTGGGGCTCACGATGCTGGCGTACCTCGTGGCGGCCCCGCGGCTCCGCAGCGAGCGCGCGCAGTTCGTGGCCTTCGGGCTGGCCACCAGCTTCGGCCCCGGGGTCATGGGCTACACGCAGATGAGCGTCGGCGGCCCAGACCGACCGTGGCTGCACTTCTGCGACCTGCTGATGTTCTCCACCACGGTGATCAGCTTCGCGCCGCGCTCGCGGGTGATCGCCACGGGGTGCACCGCGCTCGCGGTGATCGTCGGCGCCGCGCTGAGCCCGCGGCCCTTCGGCGCGCCGTCGTACACCCTGCTGTGGCTGAGTTTCCTCGCCTGCAACGTAGGATTGAGCCTCTTGTTCGGGCACACGCTCTACAACCTCAACCGCCGCAACCACGCGCAGTCGCTCGACCTCGCGCGGGCCAACCGCCACCTCGAGCGGCGCGTGGCCGAGAAGACCGCCGACCTCGCGTCGCTGCTCTCGCAGGTGGAGTCGGCGCGCGAGCAGGAGCGCACCCGCATCGCCCGCGACCTGCACGACGAGCTCGGGCAGGAGCTCGCCGCCCTGCGCTACAGCCTGCGCCTCGCGCGGCGGCACCACGCGCGGGCGCCCGAGTCCATCAGCGGGAACTTCGACGAGCTCGCCGCGCTCCTCGACCGCACGCAGGGCACGATGCGGCAGATCCTCCACGACCTGCGCCCGCGGGTGCTCGACGACCTCGGGCTGGTGGCCGCGCTGGAGTGGCTCGTGACCCGGGCCGCGGCCCGCGCCGAGGCCGAGGTGGTGATGAGCCCGGTGGAGGGCGACGGCGACCTCGACGCGCTGCCCGCGGAGGTCTCGCTGTGCCTCTTCCGCGCGGCGCAAGAGTCCCTGGGCAACGCGGTGACGCACGGCGCGGCGGCGCGCGTCACGATGTCGCTGCGGGTCGAGCCGCGGCTGGTCTACCTCGTGGTGCGCGACGACGGGCGCGGGTTTGATCCCGAGGCGCCGCGGCGCGGCCACGGGCTGCTGGGCATGCGCGAGCGCGTCGAGGCGCTGCGCGGGCGGCTGCGGCTGCGCGCGAGCCCGGGCGCGGGGGCCGAGGTCGAGGTCACCCTGCCCCTGCGGGCGTCGATGGCGTGAGGAGACGAAGATGATCCGCGTGTTCCTCGCCGACGACCACCCCATCTTTCGCAGCGGCGTGCGCAAGGTGCTCGAAGACTCCGGCGGCATCACCGTGGTGGGCGAGGCCGACGACGGGCGGCAGGTGCTGCTCGCGCGCGACAAGCACCGCTGGGACGTGCTGGTCCTCGACGTGTCACTCCCGAAGGTGAGCGGCATCGAGGTGCTGCGGCGGCTGCAGGCGGAGCTGCCCGCGCTCGCGGTGCTGGTGGTGTCGATGTTCCCCGAGGAGCAATACGCCACGCGGCTGCTCGCCGAGGGCGCCCGGGGCTACGTCTCGAAGGCGCGCCCGCCCGAGGAGCTCGTGGAGGCGATCCACCGTGTGGCCGCGGGGGAGCGCTGGGTGCCGCCCGAGGTGCAGTCCTCGCCGGGCGGCCCAGACGCCGCGCCGCACACCCTGCTCACCGCGCGGGAGCACCAGGTGTTCACGCTCATCTGCCAGGGGCTCTCGGTGAGCGAGATCGCCGCCGAGCTCGACCTGCGGCTGAGCACGGTGAGCAACCACCTCTCGAAGGTGAAGGAGAAGCTCTCGGCGCACACCGTGGCCGAGATCGTCTCGTACGCGCACCGCGCGGGGCTGATGGAGTGAGGCGTCAGCGCCCCCAGACGTAGGCGAAGGAGCGGATGTCGCGGTCGTTGTTGTTGCCAGCGAAGCACGCCGTGTTGCCCACGGTGTTCGCGTCGGCCCCGCCGCAGGAGCCCGTGGCGCCGCCGACGCCGATCCACGAGTCGTGGGAGTCGCACTCGAAGAGAACGTTCTCGTTGCCGATCATCCCGATGCGCACGCGGGCCGAGCTCTGGTTGTTCGCGCGGGCGTTGAGGCCGCGACGGTTGCAGCGGTCCTGCATCCGGCTGTTGGATACCAGCGCGCGCCAGAAGTTCTCGTCACCGCGGCTCGCGAGGTCGACGAAGGCCGCGTTCTGAAAGACCCGCAGCAGGGTGATGTTGCCGAGGCGATCGAGGGTCACCGACCGGAGCGCCGACGGCGACACGGAATCGGCCGGCGAGACCAGCTGCAGCCGCACCGCGCTCACCGGGAGCACGTTGAAGCCGATGAACTTCGCCTCGACGCGGTCGAGGTTCGCCGAGGCCTCGTTGAGCAGCGCGGTGTTGGTCCAGAGCGCGGCGTCGTAGGCGAAGGTGCGCTGTCGCCCGTCGGCCTTGAGCACCAGCGTCCATGCCCCTCCCGCCTCGGAGGTGTCGCAGTACGCGCGCCAGGGGTCCAGCGCGCCCGCGCGGATCCAGTAGGTCCCGCTGGGCAGTCCCATCAATCGTACGGCCTCGCACGACTCGTAGACGGGCGGGCCGGCGTCGATCACGTCGGGGAGCACCGGCACGTCCACCACGTCGGGGAGCGCGGGCGCGTCCACCACGTCGGGGAGCGCGGGCGCGTCCACCACGTCGGGGAGCGCG
>JBILLI010000350.1:0-7710 GCA_044376155.1 Polyangiales bacterium | reverse complement strand
CCTCGGCCTCGCCCGTGGTCGTCGGCGCCCTCGCGTGTGTGCAGGGGATCCTCAAGGCCCGGCAGCAATCCCCGCTCACGCCCCACGCCGCCCGCGCGCTCCTGCGCGAAGGCGGCTCCGCACAGACCGACGCGCCCGACCGTCCCGCGCGGCAGCGCATCGGCCCGCGCCCCGACCTGCGCGACCTCATCGCCCGACTGCCCGCGCCCGCGCAGCGCCCCAACGCGCTGAACGACGCCGCGTGGCGCGTGGCGGCCGAGAAGATGGTCGACCTCGCGCGCGGACCGCTGGTCCATGCCGTGATGAAATCCGTTGCAGCACAAGGGGTTGTGACGCACACACGCCTCGACGAGATGCTCCGCGGCGAGGCGGGCGACGCGCTGCTGCGGGTGACGCTCGCGCTGGGCCTCGACGCGCTGGGTGGACGGGTGCCCGTGGCCTCGCGCCTCGCGCGGGAGCTCCGCGTGTCGGCCATGACCCGCGTCGCGGGCGTGCTCGCCGGGCCGCTCCAGCAGGTGCTGCGCGAGAGCGGGCTGCTCGGGTTCCCGCGGCGCTGACGGCCCGGGAATCGGCCTTCAGCTTCCGATCTGCGGGCCGTTCCCCCCAAGGGAACCCATGCACCGCGCCGTCAGCCACCTCCCCGCCCTCTCTGCCCATGCCGTCGACGCGCTGCTCGACGCGCGCTCACCCCGCGCCGCGCGGCTCCGTCGCGCGTGTGTGCACCCCGACGCCACCGTGCGCGACGCCCTCGCGGCCATCGACCGCGGCGCCCTCGCCATCGCCCTCGTGGTGCGCGACGGGGGGGTGCTCCTCGGCACGGTCACCGACGGCGACGTGCGCCGCGCGATCCTCAAGGGCGCCTCCCTCGACGCGTCGGTGACCACGGTGATGAACCCCGACCCCGTGGTGGGATCGCCCCACGAGCCCACCGAGCAGCAGCTGCAGCGCATGCTCTCGCGCAAGCTCCGGCAGCTCCCCGTGGTCGACGCCTTCGGTCGGGTCGTGGACCTCCGCACCCTCGACGAGCTCGTGCAGCCCGAGGCCCGCGACAACCTCGCGGTGATCATGGCCGGCGGCCTCGGCGAGCGCCTGCGGCCCCTCACCGAGAACGTGCCCAAGCCCATGCTCTTCGTGGGCGATCAGCCCATCCTCGCGCGGGTCATCCGCGGCGTGGCGCGGCACGGGTTCACCGACATCGCGCTCAGCGTGAACTTCCGCGCCGAGCTCATCGAGGGCTATTTCCAAGACGGATCCGACTTCGGCGTGCGGCTCTCGTACGTGCACGAGCCGCGGCGACTCGGCACCGCGGGCGCGCTCACCCGCCTGCCCGCGCGCCCCACGCGGCCCTTCTTCGTGCTCAACGCCGACCTGCTCACCGACGTCGACTACGGCGCCCTCATGGACTTTCACCTCGACGAGGGCGCGGCCCTCACGATGTGCGTCGCGGCCCACGACACCCGCATCGCCTACGGGGTGGTGAGCCTCGACGGCGCGCGCGTCGCGGGCATCGTCGAGAAGCCCCGGCTCACCCACTTCATCAACGCGGGCATCTACGTGCTCGACCCGCGCTGCCTCGACCTCATCCCCCACGACGCGCCCTACGACATGCCCACCCTCATCGACGCGCTCATCGCGCGCGGCGAGCGCGTGGCGGGCTTTCCCATGCGCGAGCCCTGGATCGACATCGGGCAGCTCCACGACTACCAGCGCGCGGTGGTGCGCGCGATGTCGGTGCCGCCCGCGAACGACACCGGAGACTGCTCGTGAGCGCCCGCGCGCTGCGACGCACCCCCGGACGCGAGCGACGCGGGAGCGTCCCGAGCTCCGCGCGGGCCCCCCGGGTCACCCTCTCGGCGCCCTGCATCGAGGGCAACGCGTGGACCTACCTCAAGCGCTGCCTCGACACGGGCGACGTCAGCGCGGGCGGGGAGTACGTCTCGCGCTTCGAGGCCGCCCTCGCGGACTACACCCGCGCCCCCGCCGTGGTCGCCACGAGCACGGGCACCGCGGCGCTGCACCTCGCGCTGCGCCTCGCGGGGGTGACGACGGGGAGCGTCGTGCTCGCGCCCACGCTCACCTTCGTCGCGACCCTCAACGCCGTGGCCTACTGCGGCGCCGAGCCCTGGTTCGTCGACGTCGACCCGCTCACCTGGAACGTCTCCGCTGACACCCTCGCCCGCGCCCTGCGCGACGCCCGCGCGGCCGGGCGCGACCCGCGCTTCGCGATGGTCACCCACCTCTACGGCGTGCCCGCAGACCTCGACGGCATCACCGCCCTCTGCGCGCGCGAGGGCCTCACCCTCCTCGAAGACGCCGCGGAGTCTCTGGGCTCGTGGTGGAACGGACGTCACACCGGCACCTTCGGCCGCGCCGCGGCGCTGAGCTTCAATGGCAACAAGATCGTCACCGCGGGGCAGGGGGGCGCGCTGATGCTCACCTCGCCCGACGACGCCGCGCGAGCCCGGCACCTCGCCACGCAGGCCCGCGTGGGGCGCGCGGGCTACACCCACGACGAGGTGGGGTTCAACTACCGCATGGCGAACCTCAACGCCGCCCTCGGCCTCGCGCAGGTCGAGTCGCTGCCCTCGCTGCGCCTCCGTCGCCGGGCCGTGCAGGCGAGCTACCAGATCGCCCTGGAGGAGTTCGATTCCCTTGCGCTGCAAGGGGTTCCGTCGGGCGCGGAGGTCAACGGGTGGCTCCAGGGGGTGAGGGTGACATCGCGCGCGCGGTGCGACCGTGACGCGCTCCTGGCCTCCCTCGACGCCCGGGGCATCGACGCGCGCGCGGTGTTTCAGCCCATGCACCGGCAGGCGATGTTCCGCGCGTGCGGGGGCGCGTGCCCGGCGGCCGAGGACGTGGCCGACACGGCGCTGAACCTCCCCAACGGCCCCGACACCGACGTGCCGCGGGTGATCCGCGCGCTGCGCGAGGTACTCTGAGCGGGAATGCGACGACGGGCGTTGCCGTTGCGCGCGCCGTGATGGCAGCCTCTCCCGCAACCGTGCACCGCGCCCTGTGCCTCGCTCTGCTCCTCGGGTGCGCCACGCGCCCCCCCCCTCCTCCGCCGCCCCCGCCGAGGCCCGCGCCCATCGAGCCGCAGCGCGCCGAGGCGCTGCCCGAAGGGGTGATCCGCACGATGCCCTTGCACGGCGGGCGCACGCTCTCGCTGCGCGCCGACGGCGCCCTCACGCGCACCACGGCGGGCGTCGAGGACGCGCGGGTGACGGTGGCCGATCCCGCGCGCTGCGCCCTGCACGCCTGGGGCGAGCGGGGCTTCGCGGCGTGCGAGGGGGAGGGTGAGTCGGTGATGTTCGCTCCGACGGTGCCCGCGCTCGGGGTGTTGCGCGGAGACATGGCCCGGGTCATCGCCGGACGCGACGGGCGAACCCTCGCGCGGGCCGGGGCGTGCGACGCCAACCGCGGGATCGAAGCACGCACCGAGTCCGCCGCGTGCCGCTGGGTCGAGGGCGTCGGCTGGCGCACATGGACCGTGGACCGCCCCCAGGCGCAGCTCCTGGACATCTACGGGCAGCGGGCGCTGCTGCGATGGACCGAGCGCACCGAGCTCCCCGAGCGCCCCGCGGTCGCGCATGAGGTGGTCGGGCTCTACGACATCGATGGGGGACATTGGGTCCCGCTGACGGCCTCGGAGCCCACCGCGCGCTGGATCTGCGCGGGCTTCGACGACGAGGGGTGGGTGCGGGGCATCGTGCACACGGGCACCACGACGGCGCCGCGGGCGTGGCGGGTGCTGGGCGACGAGACCGGCGGGGCCGGGCCGAGGTTGCAGGCGCGCCCGTTGCCCTTCGCCGCCGAGGATTTCGCAGAGATCGACGAGACCCGCGCGGTGTTCGTGCGCGGTGACGAGGCGGTTCTCATGCGCGACGCGACCCACGTGGCGCCCGTGCGGGGGGAGGGGGCGCTCACGGCCCGCCCCTGGCGCCACGCGACGCGCTGCGGCGAGCGGGTGGCGTGTGATGGCCTGCGCTGCGTCATCGACGGAATCTGGCAGATCTCCGTGCCCGCGCCGCGGGATCCGCTGGCGCCATGAGCGACGGCGGGTGTCTTCGCTGCATCGAACGGTTGAGCAGGGAGTGCGGGGTCTGGTACGAATCAGGTCCGCGGCGTGCGCTGCGATCGACGTGATGGTCCGAACGACGGGGCGCCAACTGAGAGCTGCACGAAGCGACGCGGAGACCTCACGCGCCGTGGATCCACGGTGTGCCATTGGGTAACGTGATCCCGGTGACGCCGGTCTCGTGCCCATTTTGCGGTGGGGAACACCCCGGGGGGACCTTCGTCTGCCCGGTGACGAACCGACGTCTGCACGGGCTGCTGCCCGTGAACACCGTCGTCGACGAGAAGTACCGCATCGACGGGATCATCGGCGTCGGCGGCATGGGCGTGGTCTACCGCGCGGTGCAGAAGAACATCGAGCGCACCGTCGCGCTGAAGATGCTCCTGCCCGAGTACACCGTGTACCCCGACCTCGTGGCGCGCGTGGAGCGCGAGGCGCGCACCGCGGGGCAGATCAACCACAGCAACGTGGTCTCGATCATCGACACGGGGATCACCAACGAGCACGGCCCCTACATCGCGATGGAGCTCCTCCGCGGCGAGGAGCTCGCGACCGTGGTGGAGTCCGTGGGCGGCCGCATGGACCCGGCCGAGGCCGTGGACATCATGCGGCAGGTGCTCGCGGGCCTCGACGCCGCGCACAAGAAGGGGGTCATTCACCGCGACCTCAAGCCCGAGAACATCTTCCTCACCCGGGACGAAGACAGCTCCCGGGGCGTGGTGAAGGTCCTCGACTTCGGCATCTCGAAGCTGCGCGACGACAAGGAGCTCAACTCCCTCACCCGCACCGGCACGGTGATGGGCACGCCGCAGTTCATGGCCCCGGAGCAGGCCGCGGGCACCCGCGATCAAGACCTCCGCATCGACCTCTACGCCGCGGGCGCGGTGCTCTACGCCGTGCTCTGCAACGGGCTCCCGTACGAGGCGGAGAACTACAACCTCCTCATCAACGAGATCCTGAACAAGCCGCCGATCCAGATCCTGTCGCGCAACCCCTCGCTCGACCCGCGGCTCGCGCAGATCGTGATGAAGGCCATCGCGAAGCGGCCCGAGGCCCGGTACCAGAGCGCGCGCGAGATGGCCGACGCCCTCGGGCAGTGGTACGCGAACCGCAACACCCCGCGCACGTTCTCCGGGTCGCGGCTGCAGAACGCCCACGCGGCGGCGTTCATGTCGGCCGACACCCCGGCCTTCGACCTGCGGCCCTCGCAGGGCGACGTGGGCTACCTCTCGAATTTCGACCAGCAGCTCTCGCCCGACGACCCCGAGTTCGTCGACAAGGGCGAGGCCACCGTGGTGGTGCCCGTGCCCTACCGCGGGGACGACGGGCAGGAGATCACCGACGAGTCCCGGGTGTCGGCGCCGGAGATCTCCCTGGGCGACGACGACCGCCCGTCGGAGCCCCGCGCGAAGCGCGCCAACACCCCCCGGAGAGACTCCGCGGACCTCTCGAAGAACCCGCTGCTCACCGAGGTCGAGTCGTCGCCGTCGCTGCCCGAGCTCATCCTCGACTCGCCCCTCGACGCGCCGCCCATCGTGCTGCCGTCGAAGCCCCGGCCCCGCCCCACCGATGATGTCTGGGCCCGCCTGCGCACCGATCACCCCTCGCAACCCCCGGAGGACCAGATGCTCCAGGAGGTCATCGTGCAGGCGCGACGCCGCCGCGCGATGGTCACCCTGGTGGCCCTGGCCGCGGTGATCTCCCTCGGGCTGCTGGTGTTCTACGCCCTCGCGCCGCGCACCTGGCGCGCGTGGCGAGAGCGTGTGTTCCCCACGCCCGCCGCGCCCGTGGTGGTGAACAACGCCGTGCGCTTCGTCGAGCCCGCGCCCGCGGCCATCGCCCCCGCCGCGGCGCACGAGCCGCCGCAGGTCGCGCCGCTGCTCGACGGGGCGGTCACCGCCGATGCCGCGCAGACCGACTCCGACGCGCCCGCGCCCTCGTCCGAGAGCGCCGCCCCCGCGCCGTCCCGGGCCGCGCGCCGTAGCCGACGGCACAGCGCGCGATGAGCGACGAGACCCAAGACGCCGCGGAAGAGGCCGCATGGGCGCTCGAGACCGCCGAGACCCTGCGCGCGCGCGATGACCTCGCGGGCGCCCGGGAGTGGTTCCTCCGCGCGGCGGATCACCTCATGGACGCCGGCGAAGACGACCGCGCGCTGGAGGTCGCCAAGCTCGCGGCCTCCCTCGCCGAGTCCGCCCGCCCCGTCCCGAGCGTCCCCGTCCCGAGCGTCCCCGCATCGAAACCCCCTGCGCCGCAGGCGATTTTGTCGCCCTTTGCGCCCTCCCCGTCGATCAACGCGCCGCCCTCTGACCCCGCACCGTCGCCCTTTCCGCCCGCGCGCTCGATCCCCGCGCCGTCGATCCCCGCGCCGTCGGTGCGCCCCGCGGCGGTGCCGTCCCCCGCGCCGCGTCCCGTGGGAGAGCGCGGGTCCACGCCGCCGCGAGACTCCCTCGTGTGGCGCGCGAACCGCGCCGAGGAGCTTGAGACGCTCTGGGCCCGGCTGCTCGCGCTGCCGCTGTTTCAAGACTTCACCCCCAACCGCCTGCGCGCGCTCTCGCGGCAGGTCTCGCTGCTGCGGGCCGACGTCGGCGACGCGCTCCTGCGCGCGCAGCCCTGGGGCGACGCCCCCACCGACACGCCTCTGCTGGTGATCACCGACGGCGCGGCCTCGCTCTGGGCCCACGGCGAGCGCGCGACGGTGCGCGTGGCCGCGGGCGACACCGTGGGCGAGGCGGGCGCGCTCTTCGGCGGACCCAGCGCGGTCGACGTCGTGGTCGACGAGCCCATCACCGCGGTGAGCTTCGCGCCCGCCCTCGCGCGCGCGCTCATGCGGGAGTCTGACAGCTTTCGCGACGTGCTCCAGGAGCTCGCGTGGGAGCGCGCCTTCGCGGCCCTCGGGCACGCCGCGCCGCTGCTGCGCTACGTGCCCGCCGACGCGCGCGCGCAGGTGTACGCGCGCTTCGAGCCCTTCGCGCTGAAGGAGGGTGATGTGCTGCTCAGCGAGGGCGATCCCCCCGCCTGGGTGTGGCTCCTCGGCGCGGGCGTGGCCGAGGTCTACGGCGGCGCGCTCGACCCCCTCGCGGTGTGGCGCGCGCGCGCGGGCGACGCCCTCGGGGTGGAGGCCAGCGTGGGCGATGGTCCGTCGGGGGTGACCGTGCGCGCGCTGCGCGACGGGCTCGCGGCGCGGGTCTCGGCCGAGGGCTTTCGCGCGCTCACGCGGTCCCACCCGGCGCTCCGCGGCGCCCTCGACGACATCGGGGTCACGGGCCGCGGCGTGGTCTGCTGACTCACACCCTTCGCGTCGCGACGATGCGCAGGGTGGTGCTGTAGCGCCCCACATCTCGCGCGAGAGAGCGCACCGCGAAGTGCCCCCCGAGGGCTTCGAGGACCTCGGGCTCGGTGAGGTACCGCGTGTGCTCCCGGGCCGTCGCGCGCGCGCCGTCCCAGGCCAGGGAGAGCGACGCGCGCAGGCCCACCGCGCGCGCCACCGCGGGCCGCAGCGCACAGAGCGCGCGGGCGATGCGGGTCTCGCCTTCGCGCGCGTGGGCCACGGCGGGGGGATGCACCGTGACGAGCAGCGCGAGGGTGCCGCCGGGGCGCAGCACCCGGGCGAACTCCGCGACGCCGCGGGC
>JBILLI010000349.1:0-7730 GCA_044376155.1 Polyangiales bacterium | reverse complement strand
CCCCCCCGCAGACCTCACACTCCGCCACGCGAAAGCCCTCGATGACCTCGTCGGGGAGCGCCGCGTCGCCGTCGGGCGCGGGGGCCGCGAGGACCTCGGCGAGGCGCGGGTTCTGCGCGAGCAGGCGGTGCTGCAGCGCGTGGCGAGAGCTGCGCGCGCCGCACCCGAGGCAGCCCACGCGGGCGAGGGCGCCGTGCAGCTCCACCACGCGGCGGCTGCCCGCGGCGGTGTGCAGGCCGTCGACGTTCTGGGTGATGGTCCCGCGGAGCACGCCGAGGGACTCCAGGGCCGCGAGGGCGCGGTGCGACGCGCTGGGGCGGGCGGCGAAGAAGCGCGCGTACCCCACGGCGGCGCGGGCCCAGTACCGCTGTCGGCGCTCGGCGCTGCGCACGAATTCCCCGTGCTGCATGGGGGTCTTGTGGCGCTGCGCGCCGTCGGGTCCGCGGTAGTCGGGGATGCCCGAGTCGGTGCTGCAGCCCGCCCCCGTGAGGGCCACCACGCGGCGGCCGCGGAGCAGCGCGGCCAGGGCAGACACATCGCTCATCGACCCGAACGATAGCGCGCGCGTGGTAGCGTCGCGCCATGCGAATTCGTGCGCTCCTCGTGACCGCGTCGCTGCTCGGCTGTGGCTCCTCAACGCCCCCTGCCGACACGAACCTCCCGGGCTGCACCGTGACCCTCTCGGCCGACGGCGCCGACGTGTACACCCGCGTGCAGACCGCGCTCATCGAGGCCCGCGCGGGGTCCACGATCTGCTTTCGCGACGGCACCTACCGCTTCAGCCGCGAGCTCTCGCTCTCGGTCCCGCGGGTGACCCTCAAGGGCCTCGGCGACGCGGTGGTCTTCGACTTCGCCGGGCAGCGCGGCGGCGACGGCGGCACCGGCGGATCGGGCGCGAACTCCATGTCGGTCACCGCCTCGGGCTTCACCATCGAGCGCATGACCCTGAAGAACTCACCGGGTGACGGCATTCGCGTCACGGGCGCGTCGGACGTGGTGTTCCGTCGGCTGAACGTGAGCTGGGACGCGGGGAGCGTGACCAGCAACGGCGCCTACGCGATCTACCCCGTGGGCTGCACCCGGGTCATCGTCGAGGACTGCGAGGTCAGCGGCGCCAGCGACGCGGGCATCTACGTCGGCCAGTCGCGCAGCGTGATCGTGCGGCGCAACCGCGTGCACGGCAACGTCGCGGGCATCGAGATCGAGAACACCACCGACTCGGACGTGTACGAGAACCGCGCGTGGGACAACACCGCGGGCGTGCTCGTGTTCAACCTCCCGAACCTCCCCGTGCGCGACGGTCGCCGCTGCCTCGTGCGCAACAACACCATCGAAGACAACAACCGCGCGAACTTCGCCCCCCGCGGCACCATCGTGGCCTCGGTGCCCGTGGGCATCGGCGTGCTGATCATGGCCGCAGACACGACCGAGGTGCGCGGCAACACCATTCGCCGCAACAACGGCACCGGCGTGGGCGTCGTGAACTACCGGCTGGTGTTCCGCGACCCGATGGACCCGAACTACAACATCTTCCCCGAGGGCACCCTCGTGCGCGACAACATGTTCAGCGACAACGGCTCCGCCCCCATGGGCGAGCCCCTCTCGCTGCTCACCACCCCCGTCGAAGACATCGTCTGGGACGGCGCCGTGGACCCCGCCCGCGCGAGCGACAACAACGCCCGCACCTGCGTCACGGGGAATGGCATGGCGCGCTGGCGCAACCTCTCCATCAACGACGTCGCGAGCTCCAACACCGACCTCACCCGGGTGAACTGCACCCTCCCGGCCTTGCCCGAGCTCACGTCCTTCGCCGCGGACGGCGGGGTGTGACCCGGAAGGTCCTCACCCTCGTCGCGATCTCGCTCCTGGGCTGCGGCGCGCCCGAGGGACGGGCACCCTGGGCCTTCGCGCCCATGGTGATCCCCGCGGACAATCCCCCCTCGGCGGCGAAGACCGAGCTGGGACGTCTGCTCTTTCACGACCCGCTGCTCTCGGCCGACCGTCGCACCGCGTGCGTCACCTGCCACGCGCAGTACTGGGGCATGAGCGACGGACTCCCGCGCTCCATCGGCACCGGCGGCGAGGGGGCCATCGGCACCGGCCGCCGCGGCACCCCCGTCACGCGCAACGCCCCTTCGCTGTGGAACGTGGGCTGGCGCGAGTCCCTCTTTCGCGACGGGCGGATGCGGTCGTTGGAGGCGCAGTCCCTCGCGCCGCTGGGCGCGGCCGACGAGCTCGGGCGGCCCGTGGATGAGGTCGTGCGCGACCTCCGCGCGATCCCAGAGTACGTGCGACTGTTCACCGAGGCCTTTCCCCGCGACGGCGATCCCGTGCGGGCCGAGAACCTCCAGCGCGCCCTCGCGGCCTTCGAGCGCACCCTCGTCACCGACCGCGCGCCCTGGGATCGCTTCGTCGCGGGTGACACCGCCGCCCTCGACGACGCCGAGCAACGCGGCTGGCGGCTCTTTCAAGACCTCCGCTGCGGCGCGTGCCACACCCCTCCGCGCTTCGAGTCTGATCGCTTCGCGCCGTCGCCCGCGCCGAGCGACGACCCCGGGCGCGAGGTCTTCACCCGCGACCCCGCCCACCGCGGACACTTTCGCGTGCCCTCACTCCGCAACGTGCGCGACACGGGCCCGTACTTTCACCAGGGCGCCGTGGGCTCCCTCGCCGAGGCCGTCTCGCGCGAGTCTCTCCTGCGCGCGCGGGCGCTGCGCGACGACGAGCGCGACGACCTCACGGCCTTTCTCGCCAGCGGGCTCATGGACCGCACCCGCGAGCCCCACCGCCCTGACGCAGTGCCCAGCGGGCTGCCCGTGCCCGCAGACGGGTTTCGCGCGCCGCGGTAGTCTCCCCCGGTGCGTCGCTCCATCGCCCTCGCGCTCGCGCTCCTGGTCTCGTGCGGCGCTGATCCGACCCCGGCGCCCCTCTGGACCACACCTCCCGCCGAGCCTCCGCGCACCCTCGCGGCGTGGGGGTTGTTCGAAGGGAACGCTTCGTCCCAGCGCCCCGCCGAGGGGGTCATGGCCTACGAGGTCAACGCCCCGCTGTACTCCGACGACACCCTGAAATACCGCTTCATCGCGCTCCCACCGGGGCGACGGATCACCTGGCGCGACCGCGGCGTGTGGGGGCTCCCGATGGGCACCGTGCTGGTGAAGACCTTCGCCTACCCCGTCGACGCGCGCGACCTCTCCCGAGGGCTGCGGCTGCTGGAGACCCGGGTGATGGTGCGCACCGCGGAGGGCTTCATTCCGCACACCTACGTGTGGAACGACGCGCAGACCGAGGCGGTGCGCAGCGTCGCGGGCGCGGTGCTCGACGCCCGCTGGACCGACGCGCAGGGCGCCCCGCGGGCCAACAACTACCTCGTGCCCAACACCAACCAGTGCCTGACGTGCCACGGTCAACGCGGGGTCACCGACACCCTCGGGCTGCGCACCGGGCAGGTCGATCGTACGCCCTCCAACGGGTCAGTGAACCAGATCGACCAGATGGTCGCCCGGGGGTGGTTCGACGGCGCGGTCCCCGCCGCGGCGATGCGCGTGCGCTTCGCGAACCCCGCCGACGAGACCGCCCCGGTGGAGCGACGGGCCCGCGCGTACCTCCACGCCAACTGCGCGCACTGCCACAACGAGGCCGACACCTCCATGGCCCGGCTCACAGGGCTGCACCTCGACATCGACGAGTCCGACCCCGTGGACCTCGGGCGCTGCCGTCGACCGAACTCCGCGGGGAACGGCACCGGCGGGCGGAGCTTCGACCTCGTGCCGGGAGACCCCGAGATGTCCATCCTCGTGTGGCGCATGCGGTCGACGGATCCCGCGCTGCGCATGCCGCAGCTGCCGAACAACTTCGTCGACGAGTCGGGGGTCGCGCTGGTGTCCCGGTGGATCCGCGAGATGCCCGCGTCGCCGTGTTCGACGCCGTGAGGCTCGACGTCGCTGCGCGGCTTCGGTAGAGCTTCGGGCCTCCTTCCATGATGCGCTGCCCCAAGTGTGGTGATGAGCTCCGCCCCGTGCGGGTGGATGACACCGAGGTCGACCGCTGCCAGGGGTGCCACGGGCTGTGGTTCGACGCGCGGGAGCTCGAGCGCCTGCGCGGTCGACCCGCGGCCGAGGTGATCGACGACGGCGACGCGAAGGTCGGCCGCGCGCTCGACGGGCAGACCCGGGTGTCGTGCCCGAAGTGCCGCGTGCCCATGGTGCGCATGCTCGACCATGAGCAGCGCCACGTGTGGATCGAGCGCTGCGCGACGTGCGGCGGCACCTGGCTCGACGCGGGGGAGTTTCGCGACCTGTCGCACTTCTGGATCGGCGACGTGATCAAGGGCTGGTTCGCCCGCGCGCGGCGGTGAAATCACCCGCGGTCGCGGGAGCAGTTGGCATCGGGGGTCCGCGCAACGACAATCCGCCGCGGTGATGGACGACCCCACGATGGCCCCCGACGACCTCGACGCGCTGCCCGTGGGCGTGCTGGTGCATCACCGCGGGGTCATCGAGCGGGTGAACCCCGCGGCGCTGGAGATCCTCGCCGCGCCGAAGGACCGCGTGCTCGGGCGAGGGGTCAGCGCGTTTCTCCCGCCGCAAGAGGCCGCGCGGCTCATGGACCGCTACAAGCGCAGGGTGCGCGGCGAGCCGGTGCCCGCGGACTACGAGTGCACCGTGCTCCGCCCCGACGGGCGCTACCGTCGGGTGGAGCTCTCCGTGCGGCTCGTGGGCGAGCGCGCGTTCATCGCCCTGCGCGACATCACCGACCGCACGCTGGACCGCGACCGACGTCTCTCCCTCGCGCACCTCGGCGCCTCGCTGCACCTGCACGCCAGCGAGGAGGCGGTGCTCCAGGCGCTGCGCGGGGGCGTGGCCGACATCGGGCTCTCCTGCGGGCTCCTCGACGCCTCGGGCGACCGCCCCCGCGCGCACTTCGCCGACCTCCCGGCGGGGGTGCGTGACGCCCTGGCGCCGCACCTCGGGGCAGACCTCCGACGGCTCCCGCGAAGGTGGTTCCCCGCGCTGGAAGACGCGCTGCGCTGGGGAGAGAGCTTCGTGGACGACGTGCCCGGCGAGGTCGGCATGCTCGCGGGCAACGTCGTCGCCAGGGTGCTCCGGGGCCTCGGCGCCGACATGCCGCAGCGGGCGGTGCTCGCGCGCATGGACCGCGCGGGCGGCGGACGCGCGGTCTTCGCGCTGCTCGGCTCGTGGCTGCGCGAGGACGACGTCGCGATGATCCGCCTGCTGGTGTCGCAGCTCTCCACCGCGCTCGACAACGCCGCGGCGCTCGACAGCGCGCGGCGCAAGGAGCGCGAGGCCGAGGCCGTGAACCGACTCGCGCACGCGCTGCTGGAGGCGGCGTCGGAGTCCACCGCGCGGGTGCTCGCGGTGGCCGCGACGCACATCGCCGAGGCCCTCTCCGCGCGCGCCGCGGAGGTGCTCCTGCTGGAGGATGGGGGCGCCTCGCTGCGCGGCCCGGTGGCGCCCGGCGCGGTGCCCCTGGACGAGGCCCCGCTCGCCCGCGAGGTCCTCGCCCGCGGAGAGCCCGCGGCCATCGAAGACACCTCCGCCGACCCGCGCGCGGGCCGCCTCGATCGCGAGGAGCGCTCCCTCGCCGTGCTGCTCGTGCCCGTGGCCTCGTCGCGCGGGGCGCGGGGGCTGGTGACCATCCGCGACGCCGTGGGGCGGAGGTTTCGCGGCGACGAGGTCGCCCTCGCCCTCGCCATGGGCAGCGTGGTGGACGTGGCCCTGGAGAACGCCGCGCTGCACCGCGAGGCCCGGGAGCGGGTGAAGGAGCTCTCCGAGACGCAGGCCCAGCTCGTTCAACAGGAGCGCCTCGCGGCCCTCGGCGAGCTCGCCGCGGTGATGGCCCACGAGGTGCGCAACCCCCTCGGGGTGATCTTCAATTCCCTCGGCGCGCTCAACCGACTGGTGAAGCCCGTGGAGGAGGCCGAGGTGATCCTCGGGATCCTGCGCGAGGAGGCCGATCGCCTGAACCGCATCGTGGGCGACCTGCTGGACTTCGCCCGCCCCATGGCCCTGGAGCGCGAGCCCGCGGACGTCGGCGCCCTGGTCGAAGAGGCCGTGCACGCCGCGCGGCGCGCCGACCCCGGGGGCGACGACGTCGACGCGCGGGTGCAGGTGGACGAGGGGATCCCGCTGGTCCCGCTGGACGCGCGGCTGCTGCGTCAGGCGCTGATCAACCTCTGCGCCAACGGCGTGCAGGCCATGGGCGGCGACGGCGCCCTCGACGTGCGCGTGGGCCTCGACGACCACGCCCTGCGCATCGACGTCGCCGACAGCGGGCCGGGCATCGCCGAGGGCGTGCGCGCGCGGATCTTCGAGCCCTTCTTCACCACCAAGGCCACGGGCACGGGGCTCGGCCTCGCGGTGGTGCGACGCATCGTCGAGGCCCACGGCGGCGAGCTCTGGGTGGAGTGCCCCGACGGCGGCGGCACGGTGTTCTCCTTGCGCCTCCCGCTCCTCGAGGAGGCGTAGCGGCGCTCAGGCGTCGTCGAGGCGGGCGAGCTCGTCATCGACGCGGGCGTCGTAGTCGTCGCGGGCGCGGGCCGAGGGGGAGTTCGGCGCGGGGGCCTCGGGCGGCGGCGCGTTGCCGCGGCGCACCCAGCGCCTCGCGAGGCGCCCGAGCAGCACCACCGACGCGAACATCGCCACGGCCACCATCAGCGGGACGTTGCCCCGGGTGTCGTGGTTGTGCGGCACGGCGCGCACGCGCTCGCCGTAGCGCGACACGATGTCGGCCTCGATGGTCGCCGCAGACTCACCCCCGCGCAGCCGCGTGCGGATCTCCGCGCGGAGCTGGTCGGCCAGCGGCGACTCGTGCGAGTCGAGGGTCTGGTTCCAGCAGCACGGCGCGATCAAGCGACCCTGGATCGCGCGCTCTCCCGGCACCTCCATGGTCTCCCCAGGGGCCTGGGCGAGGGCGGCAGGCGCCAGGATCACAAGGCTCGCGGCGAGGATCAGCCAACGCATCGCTGACCCTGTAGCACGACTGCGAGGGGTCACGGGGTGAGCAGCGCCCAGGGCGAGGGGGCGTCGCCGTCGAGCTGCACCGCGTACCCCGCGTCCGCCGCGAGCCCGCGGAGCGCATCACGGTCGAGGGCGACGACGAAGCCGGCCCACGGGCGAAAGGTCATCCCCGCGGGGGACACGCGCCCGAGGTGAGCGAGCGCGTGGCGCAGGGCGAGGCGGACGCGTCCCGCGGCGGGCGGAGGTCCCCACGCGCTGAGCAGCACCGGCGCGTCGGGGAAGAGACCCCGGGTCGCGCGGAGCGCCGCGAGGCGTGACGAAGGGGCGGGCACGTAGGAGAGCGCGGTCCACCCGAAGATCACCAGGTCGACGCGGTGATCGCGCAGAACCCTCAGCGCCCCAGTGGAATTGGTCGCATCGGGGAGGTCCTCGAGGCGGCCCTCCATCACGGTCGCGTCGGGGTCATGGGCGAAGCGCGCGCGGGCGTCGGCGACGAGCGGCGCGCAGGGGTCGAAGCCCGTGACCGCGAAGCCCATCGCGCGCAGCGCGGCGAGCTCGCGACCGCCGCCGCAGCCCGCCACGAGCGCCCGCCCGGCGCGCGGCACCCGCGGGTGGGCGAGGGCCTCGCGCTCCCACGCGAAGAGCCCCTCGCGGTCGGCGCGGCTGCCCGCGCGCCAGGTGCCCTCTCGGGCGTAGATCTCCGCGGTGAGCCTCCGTCGGGCGTCGTCTTCGAGGAGCGCGCAGAGGAGA